>JAGRNA010000058.1 GCA_020441005.1 Leptospiraceae bacterium | reverse complement strand
CAGGGACTCCGGTAGATCCAGCGCCTGCTGATAGGCCGCCACCGCCCGCCGATAATCCCGCAGCTGAAAATGCAGCTCAGCCAGCTCATAATAGAAAACTGCCCGGCTTTCTTGATTGCTCTTGTCGAGCCACAGCGGTGCCTCGGGTCCGGTATCCACTGTCAGGAGTAGCCGGCGGGCCTCGTTCTGCTGTCGCTCTACAGCCAGCAAGCGGGCCTGACCCAGAATTGCGGGCAGAAACTGCGGCTGTGTGGCCAGGGCTGTAGTATACTGGCGTCGCGCGTGGGCTAACGCTCCGCGGCTGGCGTAGTAGTCGCCGAGAGCCGTCTGGCAGCGTAGTTCGGCGGGGTCCAGCTGCCGGCAACGGCTGGCGTAGTCCTTGACCAGGGTGTCGGCTTTGAGCCGGGCCGCCAGCCGCATCCCCTGGTAATAGAGACCGCTGTAACCTGGGATGCTGCCCGCCAGGATGGGTACCTGCCGCAAAGCGGCTTGATCCTGATGAATAGTGCCTAGCACACGCATCAGGTTAAAGCGCAGCGGCCAAAAATCCGGGTATTGATCAAGCAGGCCCTGCATGGTGGCTGCCAGGGAGCGCAGCTGTAATTGTTCGGCCCGGTCGGTTTTGAGCAGCTCTGCAGTGATGGCATTGCTCAGGCGGCCCAGGCTGCGCCAACTGCGGCCCTGCCAGCTAACTTGCATATCGGGCGTATCCGGGGGCTGGCCCTGGAAGCGCGGTCCCCTGCAGACAATCAAATTCCGCGGGCCCATTTGAAAGCTGCCGGCAGTAACTTGCCAGCCGGGTAATATTTCATTTGCCTGGATGAGCTGCTCGGGGAATTCAGGCCTGGTAGAACCAGAATCCGGCTGGGCTGCAATGGGTTGTCGCAGTGCAATCAAAAACAGGCTCGTAAACAGGACGCCAAACAGACCCCCTCGGTATTGCGGGTAAAAAATGTTTCGCGGTATTTGACGCATCGCTTTGGCACACAATGTAGTAACTGCGCCAACCGCAGCCCTGCTCTTATATCGTCGCATTTGCGTCGATCCTGAATACGTCCACAGACAGCGGTTTTACAAATGGTAGCGCGGAGTGCTGTCTCCCTGCCACGCCGGGATACGGTTGCGAGCTGCTTGCAGGTCTTGCGCCGTAATTTTGGCGTACAGGATGCCCGGCTCTGGTCCCAATTCGGCGGTGATTTTACCCCAGGGTGAAATGACCATGGAGTGCCCCCAGGATTCTCTCTTGCCAAAGTGTAGTCCGCATTGAGCGGGTGCCAGCACCCAGGCAGCGTTTTCAATCGCTCGGGCCTGGAGCAGGCTACGCCAATGCGCGCGGCCGGTATAGGCCGTAAAAGCCGCGGGGATCAAGAGTACCTGGGCGCCGGCGCGGCTTAAAGCGCGGTACATTTCAGCGAAGCGCAGGTCATAACAGATCGAAAAGCCAAGCTGACCCCAGGCGGTGCCTGTCAAGAGCGGCAGTCCCTGCCGGCCGGGGGCGATGTAACGAGATTCCTGGTAGGAAACGCCATCCGGGATGGTCACATCAAAGAGATGGATTTTGTCATATTCGAAGACCGTGCCGCTGCTCTGGTCGGTATAATAAAGTGTATTATGAATGCGCCCGTCGTTGTCCTCTGCCGGTCGGTAGATGCCGGCCGCGATGGCTGTCTGCAGCTCTGTGGAAAGAGAGTCTAGCAGGGTTTTAGACCGGGTATAGATCTGCTCACCGAGCATGCGCAGTTCGGCTTCGGGTCCTAAAAAAGGACTACACTCGGGCAAGAGAATAAACTGAGCCTGGTTGCCCGCCGCTTTACGGATTGCACTTTCCATTGCAGTCAAATTGGCATCCAGATCGGGGGTCGAATTCAGCTGAATGAGTGCGGCAGTATAAGCGTTGAAATCTGTCATCGGAACGCTGGCTGGCTAGACTTACTGCCCCTGGTCGTGTGGCCCCGGCGCTACTGCGTCTAGAGCAAAGGGCCACTCGGTCTGGCCACTCCTGGAGTCGAGATTCATCAGAAAGGTGCGCCAGGCATCAGCCGGCAAAGGCAAGCTGGATAAGACATCCTCCTTGATGCGCCGGGCATAATCGACACTCTCCACACCATTATGGGTAATGGTCGGATACATGCGCTGCAGAAAAGAACCTTCCATGGCCTGGTCTTCGCTCTCCCAGCTATGACAATCGACAAAGCCCTGGTCAGACAGCCACAAGACAGTACCGAAGCGGTATGAATTATAATAAATTTTACTGATAGTCCGGTCTGGCTGTATCCAGATAACCAGCGCATGTGCCGTGAAATTTTCGCGCAGCGGGGTTTCCAGACTCAATTTGATCGAATTGGTTTCTGCTTCGATTGTCTGTTTCATTATTGATTACACTCCCAGCCAGCGGGGCAGGTCGGCTATGGACTCCAAAATGCCATCGGGTACTATACCGCTGGCGTGCAATGCTGCTGGCCGATATTTACCTGACTGGACCAGAACCCCCTGTAGTCCGGCATCCTGGGCTCCGGCGATGTCATCGTGAATGTCATCGCCGAACATCACAGTTTGACTGGCGCTGCTGCCTAACCGCTGCAAAGCCTGCTGGAAAAACAGCGGCGCTGGTTTGCCCATCACCAGCGCTTTTTTACCGGCAGCATACTCCAGCCCCTGCACGAACGCGCCAATGTCCAGATGCAACGCATCGTCTTTTTGCCAATAACGGCCTTTATGCAAAGCCAGAATCTCGGCCCCATAGACTGCCATTGCAAACAGATGATTCATTATCGGGTAATTCCATCGCTCGCCAATGTCGCCGATGATGATTGCTTGCGGCTGGCTGTGATCAAGACGCCAGTCCTGAAACTCTGGCCGGACTTGCTCCGAAACAACCGGATGAATGGACTCGATCTGGTTGGCGCGCAGCCAATCCTGACAGGCTTCCAGCGGACTCATGATGGCGGACGCCTCGATTGCCAGGCCCATGGACTGCAAGCGATTGGCCATCGTCTGGCGGCTTTCCGTTGTATTGTTGGTTAAATAGAGATGTCTTATATTGTGCTCTTGCAGCAGCTGGACCGCCTCTACCGCGCCGGGCAGCAGATGTTCGTCGGTGTACAACACCCCGTTGAGATCCAGGAGCAAGGCTTTGTCGCTCGGCTTTGGCATACCTGTTGAGCCGATTCTGACATACAGCCCGAAAACAGCAATGGAAATCTTTTCATTCTATTGGGCTTTTTTAATTGCCCGGTCTCTTTAATCCCGGCAACTGTCTACCTGTGGTATCCCCCCGGACAGAGCCGTCAGAGGATCCTGATGAACGCCACCTGATTGAAAGGCTGCTGCAATACAACGAAGATGCCTGGCTGGAGCTGGTCTCCCGGGAAAGGGACCGCATCTATAACCTGGCACTGCGCATTACCCGCAATCCCGATGAAGCCGAAGAAGTGCTGCAGGATACCCTGCTGACTATTTTCAATAAGATTCAGACTTTTCGCTCTGAATCGCGCCTGAGCACCTGGATCCATGCGATCGCTTCGAACGCAGCCCTCAGCCGTCTGCGCAAAAAACACACCACCGATGTAACCTTTGATGAAGAAATTTCTCTAAATACAGATAAAGCACTCTTCCGTAACGGCGCGTATTTGTTTCAACCACCAACTGGCAGGGATGCTTTAATCGAGGCCGAGCTCAGCCGGCTGTTGGAGCAGGCTATTGATGAACTGCCGGACGGGTATCGGGAAATATATATCATGAAGGAGCTGGAAAACCTGCCGGTTAAAACCATCGCCGAAATCTGCGATATCCGGCCCGGCGCGGTCAAAACCCGCTTACACCGGGCCCGGCTGATGCTGCGCCTTAAACTGAGTGACTATTGGGACGGGACAGCCTGATGGACTGCCATGAGTTTGTAAACCTGATGTCGAGCTATGTGGATGGCGATCTGGCGCTGGACCGGGCCGCAGAATGGCAGCAGCATTTTCAGCATTGTCCCGAATGCGGCCAATTTTTCAAAAGCTTTCAGAGCAGTCGCGACATGCTGCGCTTTTTAAAGAAAAAGCCCTGTCCCATCGAGATCACGAAACGCCTGCACAGCCTGGTGCTTGGTCAGTTGACCCGCCGAAAAGAGCAGCCAGCAGGCGAGGGGTCAAAATCAGATTGACCTGGAGTTACGGACGGACAGTGTCGCAGCATGGCCACAAATGATGGTACAGAGCGCTGGAATGTAGCCTCCCACCCCTTTCAAAAACGGCGGACCAGTTTTTCCAATCAACCGAATCCTGGCAGCGCTGATGCGGATCGCCCGGCCAGTCTGGTCGAGGCCTACCAGTCGCTCAAGCACAGCTACCGCAATTATGATACCAAGGTGGCGTTGCGGCGGATGCAGGCCCTGCGGCGCAGCGTGCAGGAACTAAACAGACGGGGCTATGCCATTGCCCTCGAGCTTTTAGGCAGTATCAACTTCGGTCTGGTCGAGTCATCTTCCGATGTGGACTGCATTTTTCTGCATTACTGTCATGAACACCTGCACGAAGGCGAATGCGGACTTGGATGTCCGAATATGATTTTCAAGCGCGATCAGCTCCTGTCGATCCTGGCCGAAATCAACAAAGGCGAGAGTTTTCATATCGAGTTTTTGGATGTCCTGAACTTGCGCTACATCGAGCATTGGCTGCAAGCAGAATCCCCGCCGGATCAAGAGCCGATTTTGCGCTTTTTATTCTATCGCTTTCTGGGCCGTCCGGTCAATCGGCCGCTCATTATTCATTATTATGAGCAACTGGAAGCCAATACGGAGTTAATGCAGACCTTTCACGATTATGGCAGCCAGGCCTTGTCCGCCTATATCCACACCAGCGGACACCGGCATTCCTTTACGAAATACAACGAACGCATCATAAGCCATCAGATCCGCTTACCAGGCGATCTAATCGAAGAGCTGCGCAATTATCTCGATCTGGAGCAGCAATGAATGCTCTTTTGATCCCGCGCTTTGCCACTGTGCAGGGATCTGTGCGTCTGCCGGGTTCCAAGTCGATTGCCAACCGGGTTTTGCTCTTGTCGGCTTTGACCAGGCAGCGCACGCGGATCCAGAATCTGCCCCTGGCGGATGATATCCTGGTATTGCTACGTAACTTGCTCGATCTCGGCTTTCCAATTGAGGATGATCAGGCGCGGCACCTTGATTTCAACCAGGTTCTACAGGCTGTCACCCGGAGGCAAGATCTGTGGCTCAAGGGAGATCCGGATCGGTTCGATTGCCAGCGTCCAATCACACTGCAGCTAGATAATGCCGGTACAGCCTTGCGGCCACTGGTGGCGGTACTGGCTACCCGCCGTGGCAGCTATATAATAGATGGTAATGAACAGATGCGCCGTCGTCCGATTCAGGACCTGGTTACGGCCTTACAGCGTCTGGGTTGTCAAATAGAAGCCACCGCCGGTTGTCCTCCAGTGCGCCTCGAAGCGCGCGGATTAAAGGGCGGCAAGATTGAAATGTCCGGCCAGGTATCGAGTCAGTTTATCTCCGCAATGCTGATGGCGGCACCCTTCATGCAAGAGGGCCTGACAATTCGTCTGCCTGCAGATCCGGTCAGTAAACCGTATATAGATCTTAGTATCAGTTTGTTGCGGCAGTTTGATGCAGCGGTGAAACGCGATGGCTGGCGTAGTTTTCAGGTTCAGGCCGCACCGCTGCGGGCCCCGGAGTGTATTACTGTTGAGGGCGATGCGACGGCCGCCACGTATTTTCTGGCCGCCGGTGCCCTGCCTGGCAGCGGGCCGGTGCGAATTGAGGGTCTCGGTTCTGCATCGATCCAGGGTGATATTGCTTTTTGTGATTTGTTGCAGCGTATGGGTGCCGCGGTCAATCTGGAAGCCGGATCCATTACGATTGAGGGGCCCCCAGCTGGTACGCGGCTGCGCGCGCTGGATGTGGATATGAATGCCATGCCGGACGCGGCCATGACCCTGGCGGTACTGGCCCTATTTGCTGACGGGGAAAGCCATATCCGCAATATTGCCAATCTGCGGGTCAAGGAGTCCGAGCGTATACAGGGACTGCGGATCGAGTTGGAAAAACTGGGTGCCCGGGTAATCGAAGAGCCCGACGCGCTGCATATCAGTCCGCCCATGACTCTGCGACCGGCCAGCATCGAAACCTATAAGGATCACCGTATGGCCATGGCCTTTGCTCTGGCGGCCTATGGCACCGATGTAACAATTCTGGATCCAGGCTGTGTTTCCAAGACCTACACGGCTTTTTTTGATGATTTTTTACCGCTTTGCCGGAGTTAAAAAAAGTTGGACAGCTTCTTGGAACCGTTCACGTTTGAGGAAAAAAGGTGTTGGCATGCGTAAAAAACTGGAAAACTGCTCGATATTAAACGAGCGTCTGGGACGGGACCCTCAATGTGAAGACCTGCTGGCCGAGATTCAAGAGTCAGATGCGATCCACATTAGCACCGTGGATCTGGCGCCAGAGACGGAACTGCGTCTGGAACTAACCCTGGCCATATTGCTTGAGATGTATGATCATGGTGAAATGCTGAGTACACTCTATACCTGCCTGAAAGAAATACTGGTCAACGCAACCCGGGCTAATGCCAAAGAAGCCTGGTTCAAGGAGCAGGGTCTGGATATCCATAACCCGGAGGATTTTCGTCAGGGTATGGAACGCCTGCAGGATCAATACGATGAAAAATGGATCAATCGCTACGGCCAGTTGGCCCGCGAAATGGGACTCGAGGCCGATATCAATATTGACCATAGCGAAGACGGGATCAGCATCGAAGTGCGCAATGTGGCCCTGAAGCCCGAGGAAGAGGCCCGCATCCGCGAAAAGCTGAATACCGGCATGCAGTACGATGATCTGATGTCTTTTTATATTGATCATGCTGACAACCAGGAGGGTGAGGGTATGGGACTAGCCATGATACTCGTGATGCTGCGCGGCGAGAATATTGATCCCAACCTGTTTCGTATGGGGATCGTGGAAAATCAAACCCTTAGCCGCCTTGAAATTCCGCTGAGTGATAAATTTGTCAGTGTGCGCGGCGCTAACCCGGCCGGACTGGGCTCGGGTCCGGTTTCTTGAGTTCATAAATAGCAAAATGCCTTCAACCCTGATTAATTCTACCGCCCCGGGTACGGCTCCGGATCTGACCGCTTTCAAACCCGGCCTGCGTCTGATCAGCCGCGAATCAATCGCGCCACTGCTACAGCAGGTAGAAAAGCCCGGCCGTTACACCGGCGCCGAATACGGTATCCCGCAGCGTGATCCGGCTGCAGCAGCTGTCCGGGTACTGTTTGTGTATCCAGATACCTACGAGCTGGGTATGTCCAACCAGGGCCTTAAGATTCTTTATGATCAAGTACAGCGCAGCGAGTCTTATGTGGCGGACCGTTACTTTTTACCCATGCCGGACATGGCAACAGCGATCCGCCAGTTTGCGCTCGAACCCTGGAGTCTGGATTTACTTTTGTCTTTGGACAGCTTTGACTGGTGGGCCCTGAATCTGGCCAGCGAGCTGAATTTCACTAATATTCTATACGGTCTGGATCTGGCAGGTTTGCCGCTATTGCGTGCTGAGCGCCGGGGTAGTGAACCCTTTATTATTGTGGGCGGAACCGCCGTCTCCAATCCTTTACCCTTGTTTGATTTTGTGGACGGTATCTTTATGGGTGACGGCGAAGATGCTGTGCTCGAGATCAGCGCCATCATTTCGGAAGGCAAGTCTGCCGGCCTGAGTCGGGCTCAGATTCTCGATCAGCTAGGCGGCGTTGAAGGTCTGGTGCTGCCGCATCAGTATGCAATCAGTCTGGCTGAAGCCGGTAGCTGGCCCGCATACACGGGTCCGCTCGTAAAAAAAAGGAATTACCAGTCCCGTCGTTTTGCCGCCCTGGAGCATATTATCACTCCCAACATCGACGTCGTTCAGGACCGGGTCGTGGTCGAGGTCGCCCGGGGCTGCGGCCAGGGCTGCCGTTTCTGTCATGCCGGTTTCTGGAAACGGCCAGTCCGCAATTCCGAGGTGGATGAGCTGGTTGATCAGGCTGGCAAGATGCTGAAACTCTCGGGCGGCAATTCCATTTCCCTGCATTCCCTGTCGATCGCCGATTATCCCTGGCTGGAAGAACTGGTGGTGGCCATGGCCGAACGGTACGGCCCGGATGGTATTTCCCTTTCGCTGCCCAGCCTGCGGGTGCAAATGAAAACAATCCCGGTGCTGGAAATGACCGCCGGCATCCGGCGCAGCAATGTTACCTTTGCTCTGGAAGCGGCCAGCGAAATTCAACGGGAGCGGATTCGTAAAAAATCATCCGAGCAAAATTTGCACACCCTCGTGCGCGAGGTTTACTCACGGGGCTGGGATCTGGTAAAAGTTTACTTTATGATGGGTTTGCCGGACCCGGATCAAAATGAAATCGATGGATTGATCCGGGCTCTGAATGACCTTGGTGATCTGGCGATCGCTGCCGGACCGCGCAAAAAAGTAAATGTGACGATCTCGCTCTTTGTGCCCAAGGCCTTTACTACATTTCAGTGGGCCGAGCAAAAGCCGCCGGCCTACTTTTACGAGGGTCTCAAACGGATCAAGGCGGGAGTGCGTCATCCGCGGGTGAGTCTGAAAGGGCCCAACGCCGATATGCCCTGGGTGGAAGGAATCCTGTCGCGCAGCGACCACCGCATGGGCCGCTATTTATTAGCGGCTTATCAGGCCGGGGCCCACTTTGACAGCTGGGACGATCATTTTAACCGCGATTTATGGCGCTCGGTTTTGGAGACTATCCCCCCGGCAGATGTCAGCCTGTGGACCGGGCCCGGCGACCCGCATGCGGCGATGCCCTGGGAATCAATTATTCAGGCCAAAGGGGCCGGCAGTGCCCTTTTACAGAAAGATCACGAGCGCTTTGCAGCTGTAACTCCCGAGAACATGAACCCGCCGCATCCGCGTGAGTTGAAGGATTTTGATTTTCCGCCGGAGCTGCTGCGGCCGGTGCGGATTCCGGAGCACAAATTCGAAACACAGGTTTTTCTTGAGTTGCAGTATGCCAAAAAAGACACAGCTGTCTATGTCAGCCATCTGGAATCAGTGGAAACAATTCGACGAGCTGCCCGCCGGATCCGGCTGCCCATGACCTTTTCCGGTGGATTTAACAAGCATGAGAAGCTGCATTTGTTCGAATCGCTGCCCCTGTTTTTTGCATCAGAAGCCGAAACCATTTATCTGGAACTCTATGAAGAGATACCGCTAAGAGATCTGGCCGAGCGCTGGAATCAGGTGCTGCCGCCCGGATTCAGCATCCAGAGTCTGTGCTATGTGGCGGCCCTGCCGGCAGCCAGGTTGTTGAATGAAGCACCGCGCGGGTGGCGGCTGGATTTTAAATCTGCGGAGCAGGCCCGGCAGGTATTTGGGCAGCTCAGTCAGGCACCGGAGAGCTTCAGTTTTGAAAAACGAGAACGCAAACGCAAGCGGCTCAAAAAACTGAAACGCGGTCAGAGTAACATGCGTGCTGTAACTCGCAGTCTGGGTGTAAGCCTGGGGCAGCTGCAGCTCGACCAGACGAGTGTGTGTTTTACACTGGCAGCACCGGCTTTGGGTGCTATCGCGATGGCCGATCTGTTGCAGCATTTTTTGCTGATTCCGTCATCAGACTGGAACGTGAAGCTGACAATTACTCGTACGAATCCGGACAGCCTGAATGCCGACAGCCTTGCTGCAAACGGGTAACCGGCGGCGACACTTCATCGACAGCAACCGTCTCGAAAGCCGTCAATTGTGAGCGGGCTTTGGCTGTTTAAAACATGAAAGCTGGCAATTCCGGCCGGACGCATTACAACGATATAACTGGCTTCCGGCGCCCGCCAGACCTGATAGGTGTTGTTTTTGGTATCAACATTGTTGGTCAGGTAGCCGGCGCTCCAGTCATTTTGACCGGTATTGTGGTTGAATTCATAGACATTAAAAGACCGAAACTTGTCGATGAACAGTTTGACCTGACCTTGCGGTAGAAAGTCCCATTTTACAGTATTGCTGGAGGCAAAGCTGATATCGCCGCTGACTATGGAGCGTTCCCGATGGTAACGCAGCGTCTTTTTTTGCGCCAGAAATTTCTCGGCATTTGCGTCGCGCCGGATGCGGCTGTCCTGCCAGCGCACGCTGGCCAGTACAGCAGGCAGAGATCCCAGATAACGCAGCCAGTGCTGGTGGTCCAGGGCGGCTTTGGAATTGCGCTTGATCAGATCATAGCGGAAAAATTTGAAGCCGCTGGCCACAATCAGCGACATTTGGGGACCAGATAACAGCCAGGCGCCCAGATAAAAGCGGTCATCGCTATCCTGATGCAGATACAGACCGGTGTACTGCATGCCGTTCGGCAGACGGCCTTCGTAGATGCCGGCTACTTTGGGGTTGTACTTCTGCAGGCGGCCAGAATCATAATATTTTTTGTATAAATGACTGCGCTGTATTAGATAGTTCTGCAGGGCAAAGACCGGACTAACGGGCCGTGCCGGCTGCAGTTCCATCTCGGCAATAAAGTTGTTCGTCTTGCCGAAAACATACTGACTGCCGGGCAGATTGGCGACCCGGAAGATGGCCTGGTTGGCCATCGCCCCTTCTTCGCGCTTCCAGTTGGCCGGGATGACAGCATCGTAATTAAAAAAAGAGAAAGCCTGTCCGCGCTGCGTCTGCACGCCTGGACCGGCTGGAATCTGGATTGCGGCTCCGTCGACAGCGCTGCCGACCAGTTTGATCAGGGCTTCAAATTCCTGCTGATTTTTATTTTGCACCACTACGGCTTGATAGACTGCCCCGGCAGAGAGGGCATAATAGCTGTTGTACAGGATTTGTCCCTGGCTGTTACGGGTGATGCGGGCCTGAAAGGCAAAGCCGTAGCCTTTTTGGGTAAAGCCCTCCCGCGGTTGCGCCGGCCAGGAACGCAGCGGCTGTTGTCCGCCGGCTTTTTCCATGCCGGCAATGCCCTGGCTTAAATAACCGCTGATCGACCACGTTGCCGGGCGGGCGGGCTCGACGATCATAATCTGGCTGAGCGGAAAATCGGGACTGCGCAGTACCATTGTGGTCTGGCTGCTTTGGGACTGCCAATTACCGGTCAGCTGCAGCTGGATCCGGCCGAAGCTGTGCGCGAGACCCCGCGCATTGACCGGGTTGTCAGATCCGGTTGTCGGCCTTGCCGGCAGGACACTTTTTTCCAGCACGGTTTCAAAGCTGCGGCTATCAGGCCCGTCCGCGGGTTCACTGAACAGGCCGGGTGCGATCAAGAATAAAGCGGCCAGACTGAACCCGGCCGCGCGATGTATATGCGGCAGTTTGTCCTTGATTGGTGTAATTGTGCGGACAAGATGTAAAAAATTCATGCGCTTGCTATATGGACGTGTTTATCCGCGATTTGCAAGTTTTTTTTTCGAAAGACCGGACTGGTCGGACTAGCCTTGATCCGATCCGCGGAGCTGTAAAAGCCGGTCTGAACCTCGTAAAGGCCGCAATTCCTGGATCCAGCTCAGCTGATAGCCAATGCCGGGACCTAATGCTCCGCCAGATACCGGCGAATGATCGGCAGTACGACCTGTGGTTTTTCACCTAAAAGCGAATGGCCGGCTCCTTCAATCACTCTGAGGCTGGCTTTGGGAAATAGCTGCGCCTGCCTTTTTTGAATATCGGGACCAATGATCGTATTGCAATCCCCGGCCAGAAACAGGACCGGGCGCTTGTAGTGCTGCAGGCCCCGGGTAAGATCAATTTGAAACTCGCCGTCCTTGACCGCCGCTTGCATCATGGCATTGGAGATAGTTGAGCCAAAGCGCCAGCCGGGCAGCACGGCATTAGCCGGATCACCGCCGCAAAAATAACCGGCAATGGGATTATCCCTGGATGGATGCAGCATCACCTGCATAAAGACATAGTCCATAGCGGCGTCATCATCGGGACCGCTAACATGCATGGACTGAAAGATAGAACGCAAAAACAAACCCAGTGTTTCGCTATTGATCGGCGGCATCATGCCGTTGGTCCGGCGCATAAATTCGCGACCAAACTCGGCGTTCAAAAAGCCCGGCTCAATCAGAACTGCACCCCGCACCAGCTCGGGATGCTCACCGATGAAGGCGGTCGCAAGCATGGCTCCCCAGGAATGGCCGACCAGGTAAACCGGCTGACCCGGAGCATAATGGCTGGCTACCAGACGCAGCTCCTCGACCAGGCTGGCCACTGTCAGCTTTTCGACGGGCAGCCGCTGCGACAGACCGGAACCGCGCTGATCATAAAAGACCACCCGATAGCGATCCGAGAGCTGCTTGAGATCCAATAAAGCGCGGTAATCATTACCCGGGCCGCCATGCAGCGCGATGACCAGCGGCGCGTTTGCCGGCCCGTGACTCTCGGCATGCAGCCGAACGCCATCAATCTGAATCGATGGCAAATCGGGGTCATCAACAGTCGTTGCCAGTACCGCGTAGTCGCCCCAATAATAAATATACAGTATGAGAGCAGAACTGCAGATCAAAAGTAACAGGGCTCCCAGGATCTTGCCGGCATACAGAAACCAGCGCTTGATAGTCATGACGACACAAAAAGTGATGCCTTGATGAATGCAAGAGCTTAACTTGACGTACATGACAAACAGATGACAATGGGTCATGTTTCGAACTGCCGAGCTGGGTCAAAAACTATCCAAAGAAGAATACAAACGCATCGAACCGGATCTGCGTTTCGAATTGCATGAGCTGCAACGCAAGACTCGCAGCCTGGGCAAGTACCCGGTAATTATTGTGCTCGCCGGGGTAGACGGCGGCGGCAAGGGCGATACGGTTAAAATTCTGAACGAATGGATGGATGCCCGCTGGGTGATCAACCGCGCCTATCGACCGGCTTCCGATGAAGAGAAGGAGCGGCCGCGTTTCTGGCGCTACTGGCGTGACCTGCCGCCCCGGGGCCAGATCGGCCTGTTTATGAGCGCCTGGTATTCATCACCGGTAGTAGACTACGCACATCGTAAAATCAGCCGGGACGAGCTGGACCGTCATCTGGAGCAAATCGAGAACTTTGAAAATGCGCTGGCCGATGATGGCGCCCTGATCCTGAAATTCTGGATGCATCTCAGCCGGGACGCCCAGAAAAAAAGATTCAAAAGCCTGGAAAAAGACCCGGACCGCAAGTGGGAGGTCAACAAGCGCGATTGGGACAACTGGAAACGTTACGATCAGTTTATTGAGGCGGCTGAGCGGACCATCATGCGTACCAACACCGGCAAGGCCGCCTGGAATATCATTGAAGGCTCTGATAACCGTTATCGACGCATTACGATCGGCACGATTTTGCGTGATGCCATGCAAAAAAAGTTGAATGCCATGAAAAACCAGAGCGCGCCCACCTTGACCGCCGGGAGCGATATCAGCGGCGAGCAAGGCGGCGAGGCCGCCAGTCTGACGGTTTTTTCAGGTCTGGATATGGCCAAAGGCCTCGATCGCAATATGTACAAAAGCGAGCTGCGCAAGTTTCAGGCAAAAATGAATCATCTGACTCGCAAGGGGCTCAAACAAGAGATGTCGACCATCGTTGTTTTCGAGGGACCGGACGCAGCTGGCAAGGGTGGTGCGATTCGGCGGGTCATCTCGGCTCTGGATCCGCATCACTATCAAATCCTGCCCTTTGCCGCTCCCACCGAAGAAGAGCGCGCGCAGCATTATTTGTGGCGTTTTTGGCGGCACCTTTCCCGGGCCGGCGACGTGACCATCTTTGATCGCAGCTGGTATGGACGTGTGCTCGTTGAGCGTGTTGAAGGCTTTGCCACTAACGCCGAATGGCAGCGAGCATACGCCGAAATCAACGATTTTGAACAGCAACTGGTAGAGCACAATATTGTGTTGATCAAATTCTGGGTGCACATCACCAAAGAAGAACAATTACGACGTTTTCAGGAGCGTGAAAAAACCCCGCACAAGAGCTGGAAACTCACCGATGAAGACTGGCGCAATCGGGAAAAGTGGGACTTGTACAGCGCAGCTGCGCACGACATGATCCAGTATACCAGCACCCAGAGCGCTCCCTGGGTGATTGTGGAAGGTAATGACAAGTATTATGCGCGCGTTAAAACCATTCGCACAGTCTGTGATTACTTGACACAGGCCCTTGATCGCTGACATGCTGTTCAGGCATGAGTACGCCAGCGACCATCCCGGATGAAAAATCAGAGCAACCGGACCCTCTAAACCAGGCCACGGATCAGACGGCCGCAAAGGCGGCTGCGGGACTGGCGCCAGAGACCGACCCGCAAACGGCAGTCAGTGAAAGTCCACTGGAAGAACTCAGTTTCGACGACCATCCCGCGCCGGAAAGCGTCAGCAATCCGCACTTTGTGGTCGTGGATGGCAAAGTACGGCGCTTTAGCGAGTTTGTGGCGGAATATGATCAGCTCTGCAAGCAGGGCAAGCTGCATGGCAAGGCGCGCCGCAAGGCGCAACGCAAGTATAGCGAAGAAAAATCTTTAATGCCCTTTCAGGCCGAGTTGATTCAATTGCAGCAATACCTGGAAGATAACCAGCGCCGGATGATTATCCTGTTCGAGGGGC
>JAGRNA010000057.1 GCA_020441005.1 Leptospiraceae bacterium | reverse complement strand
CGGCGGGCCGGGTACGGGCAAAACGACCGTTCTTTTTAGCATTATCAGGGCCTTGTTGCTTTGCGGACAGCAGATCGAGCATATCGCCTTGCTGGCCCCGACAGGCAAGGCTGCCAAGCGGATGCAGTCTGTCGTTGTGCAGCATGTTGACCATGTTAACGCAAGCAGCCCGGCTGAGCAGCGTTTGAAAGAACTCCAGGTCTATACTGTGCATAGTTTTTTACGAAGCAAGATTGCTATTTCAGCTTTACGTACGATTATCATTGATGAGTCATCCATGCTTGATACCAGCCTTTTTTACAAGTTGTACCTTCGGATTCGCGGACAAGGGCTAAACACAATATTTTGCGGCGATACGGCTCAATTGGCGGCAGTCGAAGCCGGAGCCTTTTTGCAGGATATCGGCAATACAATCAGTCACCAGCAGCCGGCCAACTGCCAGTTAGTCGCCTTGCAGCAGGGATTTCGATCCTCCAATCAGATCGTTCAGGTTTTACAGCAAATTAAAAAAGCGCAAAGTAAAGCTTTTTTAGGATTGGCTGGTGCTGATCAGCCCTTGCAAGATCACCGATCCAGGATCGAAATTCAGTTTTACCCGACCGACACATCCAGACAGCGAATATTCTTGCAAAACAGAATCAGGAACTGGATCACGAAAGTCTATGATCAGGATACGCTTGAGATTTTACGTCTGTTCAGGCACACCGATCTGCACACAAACCATATGGACGCGGAATGGCAAGCGCAAATGGCTAATTTGTACGCGCAACTAGGCAAGTATCGAATCCTGGCACTGGCCTGGGACGGGCCCGGCGGGATCCGTGATTTGAATCAAATCGCGCATGAGGCACTCCAGGCACATCTGCTGACGCAGACAACCCCGGGGACTGCAAAATTTGCTTCTGAGCAGCCCGCAACCCGGCACGGTTTGCCTGTACTCGTAAATCGCAACCAACGTGATCCAGTCCTGATGAATGGCGATAGTGCCGTATTGCTCATGGATGCAAGTGGCAGTCACTGGGCCTTGCTGGAAAGCGAAGCAGGTCTGCAACTCATGCCAGCACATCAAATGCGATCCTTCGAAACGGCCTTTGTGCAAAGTGTACACAAAAGCCAGGGTTCCGAGTACGATCATATCGAAATTCTGTTGCCCTTGCGCTCCGATCATCCCTTACCTGGTCGTGAGATTTTTTATACCGCTGTGAGCAGGGCGAGAAGCAGTGTGGTAGTCTGCGGCAGTCAGACAGTCATTCACACTTGTTTTCAGCGTAGCGCGCAACGCCAAACGGGCCCGTTACCTGTAACGTGAGTTGACAATCGGAGGGCTTCCCAAAACCATGGGAGCGATGAGTACTGCTGCCGATCAAAGCGCCCATGATGTTGCCCGACTTTTTACGATACCCAGGGAGCAGGCTCGGCAGCTCGTCAAGCTGATTCTGGAAAACCTGTTTCAGATTCAAACCGCAGGCCTGGAAAATATTCCCCTGGAAGGCGGCGGCCTTTTAGTCTGTAATCATACCGACTACCTGGATGTACTGGTGCAGGGCGTCTTCAGTCCGCGTAAGGTCATATTCCTGGGCAAGAATGAGCTGTTCGAACCGGACCAGGAAATCAAGGATTTTTTATATCAATCCGGTTCTCCGCTAAATTTGCCGGTACTCGCCATGCTTCGGCCTCTCATCAATCAGGCCATCGAAGCCTATGGTTTCGCTCAGAAAACGCAGCTACTGGAATGGGGCGGCCACCCTGTGATTCGCAACTATCGAGGCAGCAATGCCAAAGCAGCCGTAGAATATTACCAGGATCTAGAAGATTATATGGTCAGTCTTTTGGAAGAAGGAAAGTTCTTGTCTATTTTTCCGGAGGGTACACGCGGCGAACAACACGCTGGCTTGCAGCCCTTTAAAAGCCTGGCGGCCAAAATTGCACTGCGAGCCAGAGTCCCAATCATTCCGGCAGCCATCGCGGGAGCCCATAATTTTACCAGCCTGGGAGCCTTTCTAACCGGCGATGTCTTCCGGCGGCAAGTCCAGTTTCGCGTGGGCACGGCCATTGCACCCGCAGATTTTCCCAAAGAAACGGATTTAAAGAAGGGCGCCAAGGAATTAACTCGCCAGATGCAAAAACAGGTGCAAGAGATGCTGAACGCAATGTCTACCACTTGAGTTCAACACCCCAACGAATTCGATCTGCCTGAGCGGCATACGGGCTCATCCAGTTTTCCATATTTTCGGGTAGCACCTGCTCTCCAACCCCGACAGGGGCCCGATGAAGCGGTGTTGCTTCCAGGAACCAGCGCATTCCCGGGTCCATTGACAGCACCTGGTTGTTTTGCAAGCCGCCGCGCTCTGTTTTACGGGCCAAATCAGACGCCAATGCATTGATCTCGCCATGATCTCTCTGCATATCCTGATCCAAAGCCTGGTAAAAGAACCAAACTGCGCCGATGATCATCAATGCACCTGTAGCAGCTGAGCCATTCGCGTAACGATCATATACGCGGGCTTGAGCCTCGTTTTGACGATACAACTGGTATTGCCAGGCGTAAATTGCCGGGCTTGACTGGAGTTGATTCAGGACATCGAAAATAGATAGCGATTCCACCTGTGTGCGCAAGCTTTCCCGAATTTGCCCGGCCCGGGAATCAAAATAAAAATAGCCCCCGTAAAATGCCAGACTACCGATCAGGGAATAAAAAGAAAAATCATACCGTGTCCAGTCGAATAGCACATAGTCAGGATTCGCGTAAAACTCTGCGGAATCACCAGCCTGTAAGGTGAAATCCAGCTCTGTATCGCTGCGGGCCCGCAATTCAATACCCTTGTAGCGATCGACATAACCCGGCTTGCTGATTCGCAAGCGATGGTGCCCGATTTCCAGATCGGCTATATCGAGCGGCGTTTGGCCCAGTTTGCGCATGTTTAAATAGACATCCGCCCCCGCGGGTGTGCTGGTAACGTGCAAACGGGCCCCGGTTGCTAACGGCGCAGACTTATACAGCAGCTGCTCTGTTTTGCGCGGCGCAATCGTCACGCTACGTTGCAAGCTCTGAAAACCTTCTTTTTGCAAACGGATCGTATAATTGCCCGGTACGGCATTGGCGGTCAGGGGGGTGCGGCCCAGATAACTCTCCTCTAAAAAAACCATCATATCCGGAGGATCCGATTCGATGCTGAGGCTGGTCAAATCCTGGCCACTCATGGCCGCTCTGATTTCGCGTCCCAGCCCAGGCGCCTGGCTGTATACAGCATTAACAGATACGCTTTGCTCTATATGCATCCTTTGGCCACTAGCGGCGCTCATCAGCTCTAACCGAATTTTAAGCTTGCGCCCGGATTGTTGATAGCGACCCCTGATTTCGTAGGGATCCTGCCAGGTGTACGAACCAAAGACCAGATAGTCTGCTTGCAAGCGACGAGCCTGCTCCATCATGTCTGACTGCAACCAGGCCAGGTAATTCTGTTGATACAGTTCATGCAGGCGTACAACCAGGTTCACACGCGCGTTGGAATTGCTATCGGCACTGGATTCTGTTGTTTGACTTTTTGCTTCCGCTCCCGGCCGGCTTGCCCGGGCAAAGAAAATAATTTGCTGCTGCGCCGTTTGAATAAAGGTGGTATGACTCAGCTCACTACTGATGAAGCGGGCCAGGCCGGGGCCGATATAGTCCATGCTCTGTTCACCGGTTTGATTGTACAACGGCAACACCACCAGCTGCCGAACCCGTTCCGGCAAGCGCACTTCCTGCGCGCCCAGACCCGAACGCGCCGTCGCAAGTAGTACACAGCCTGTACACAGCACCTGAAACCAGCCTGGTCTTGCATTCGCCATGCCGGTCAATTTCGAGCAGCACGCAGCCAGGGCAACGGCTTTTATAATCGGTCTGGTGTCGCCTAGACGGCGTTTCGATTTTCCAATTGTGACAAATGCACAGAGATCAGTTTACTGACGCCCGCCTCTTCCTGGGTCACTCCAAAAATTGCCTGGGCCTGGGCCATTGTCAGCTTGTTATGCGAAATAACCAGGAACTGCGTACGCGGGGTAAAACGACCCAGCATGCGCAAAAACCGACCTACATTGGTATCATCAAGGGGCGCATCAATTTCGTCCAAAAAACAAAAGGGGCTGGGCCGGACCAAATAGATTGCAAACATCAGCGCAATCGCCGTCATACTCTGCTCACCACCAGATAACAAACCCAGACTAGAGTTCTTCTTGCCGGCCGGCTGGACCATGATCTCCACTCCACTGTGCAGCGGATCCTCCGGATTGTCCAGACTCAGACGCGCATTGCCGCCACCAAACAGGGTTTGAAAGATTTCGCTGAAATTTACCTGAATCCGTTCAAAGGTGTCAATAAAGAGCTCCCGGGATTTCTCATTGATTTCTTTTAAGAGTGCCAAAATATTTTTTTGGGCCTTTTCAATGTCCAGTCTTTGGGATTGGAGTTCATCATAACTCTCGCGAGCCCGCTCCAGTTCTTCAATGGCCAGGGCATTAAAAGCGCCCAAATCACGAATGGATTGCTGTAACTGATCGAATAGTTCCTGCTCGCGAACCAATTGCAGACGCTTGTTCTGACAGCTTTCAGCCAGCTCACCGGGACTCATTTGGTAGTCGTTATACAAGTCTTCCTCGATGGTCCGAATTTGCAGGCGAATCGATTCTGCCTGACGGTCCTGCTCGCTTATGCGTGGCAGCAAATGCTCAAAACGCTGGCGCTCCTTGTGAGCCGTTGCTTTCAATCGTGTTATTTGTAGACGGGTCTTTTCTATTTGCTTTTTAAGCTTGTCTATACTGCCTGATTGTTCGCGGGTTCGATTTTCAGATTCCGCAACTGCCGATCGTAGTTCTTTTTGCTCATTCAAACGGGTTTGAAATTCTCTTTCAATCGTTTCGACCTGCTGGCGGTGAAACTCCTCGCGTTTGATAGTCGTCTCCAGTTGTTTGGCCAGCGATTGGCGCGCTTCTTCCGAGGATTCCTTGCGAGTATGTATCTCGCGAATATCCATGCTTAAATCCAGGGCCTGGTTCTTTTTGTCTTCCAGCTGCTTTTCGAGCAATTTATTTTGTGCGGTCAAAGCAGCAATTTCTTGCTGCAGAGTTGTGCGCTCCTTTTGGATCGCGCTCATCTGAGCGTCCAGATCTTCCTTGCGAGCCAGAAGACCGCTACGATCAAAAAACAGGGATCGAAACTCCTCCTCGATGTACTCATAGCGGCTAAAATCATCAATCGCCTTTTCAAGTTCAATCGTGCGCATTAGCGCCAGCGCCGGATCAATCTTGCCCGACTCCAGTAAAGCTGTAGCTTCATTGATATGATCAGCGCTGGCATTCAGTTTGGTGACGATGCTTTCTTTCAATTCCCGACGATAGCCTTCTCGTTTCTGGAGCTCTTTTTTGCGCTGCTCCAACTCCAATATCAAATCCCGGGTGACGTTCTTTAGATCTTCCAGCAAGGCGGCCTGACGCACTTCCCCGTTCTGGATCGTTTGTAGATTGGTTTTTTCTTTCTCGATCGCCAGACGGATTTGCTTGCGCAGTTCCTGCATGCTCTCTTCCAGTTTGGCGTGCGATGCCTTGCGACTTTCTATGTCGGTTTGCAAATTCAGTTCCAGCTGGAGAGACTCCTGGTAACGCACATCCAGATTCTTGTGATTTTGCAACTCTTCTCCAAAGCGCTTTTTCTCCAATTCGAGCTTTTCGCTCATCGCTGTTCGTTCCTGGTCGATACGACTGATTCCCAGACGCATGCTTTCCAGGCGGGATTGGTCCTGATGAAAGGCGCGATCCAGACGCTGCATTTCATCCAGTTGCGTCTGAACCTGGATTTCAAAATCATCAATGGCTTTCTCGGCCTGTTTGACCTGATCCATCATCTGATCGCGTTCTTTAAAGAGTGCATTCAGTTTTGCATTGCAATCTGCATCTTTGGAGCGCATATCCTTTAGTCGTAGATAGCGCAATTGGCGATCATGCGTATCCATCTTTTCTTTCAGCTGAATGTATTGACGGGTTTTTTTGGCCTGACGTTCCAGGTTATTGATTTCGCTTTCTTTACCTTTTAGTATGTCGTTCAGTCGCAGGATGTTTTGTTCTGTATCGTGCAGCCGCCGGAGTGTTTCTTCACGCTCCTTCTTGAAACGTGAAATTCCAGCCGCCTCATCCAACAGCTCGCGTCTGTTTTCCGGACTTGACTTCAGTATCTCGCTGATACGACCCTGTTCCATAATCGAATAAGCCGTTTTACCGATGCCCGTATCCATGAGCACATTTTCGATATCGCGCCGCGTTGTGCGTTGACCATTTAAATAATACTCGCTGGCGCTATTCAGGTACAGACGGCGGCCAATGACGACCTCATCCTGGTCCTTGCCCAGGGATCGGTCCCGGTTATCGAAATAAATTTCCACCTCGGACATCCCGGCTTGTTTACGATGCTCGGAGCCCAGAAAAATGACGTCCTCCATGCTTTGGCCCCGTAAAGCCTTGCCCGATTTTTCTCCCAGGACCCAGCGGACAGCGTCCAGTATGTTTGATTTGCCGCAGCCATTCGGCCCAACAATCGCTGTAATGCCATCCTGCAGCTCAATGACCGTTTCGTCGGCAAAAGATTTAAAACCGGTTAATCGTATTTTCTGGACTCTCATAGGCTGCTTCAGTATTATGTCGTATTGGCAGGACAGGCTCGGGCGCGCAGACACACGGTCAGCTTCTTTTGAAGTCCGGACTGAAAAATTCATGAATAACTTATCCACATGTTATCCACACTACCAACAATCGACGGCTCGGGCCCATGAACCTGACAGCAGAACTTTTGCAGCATAAACCTTATCTGCAGCTCTACGCGCAAGCGATGTCCCTGGAGCATTTTCAGCTCGTCAGTACTCGCAAAGGATCGCATTGTATCGCACACAGACTGCCGGATGGGCACAGTAAAACCCTGGCCAGTAAATACGACCCTGTGCAGGAAGCCGAACGGATGATTGCCAACCAACTACCTGATTTGCAGGCGCAACAAATTGTACTGGTCTCGGGGCTGGGCAACCCGTACGTCTTTAGCGGCTTGACCGACAAACTACAGCCGAATCAAATCTGTATCGCAATCGATCACCGATTTGATTTGACCGTTTATGTGTGCCAAACCTGGTCAGACCCGGGCTGGAGACGCTGGATCCAGCGCAAGGGCAGCCATGTATTTAGCGGACCCGCCGGTATCGCTTTGTACCAGCGTTACCTGGATGCCCTGCCTGCGGAGGGACTGGGCGGCATCAGGACCCTGATCCACCCGGGCAGCTACCAGCAAAATCCAGGATTTTATGACGAGCAAATTCAGCTGCTCAAGCAAACCATTCAGGCTCGTTTCTCTGATATGCTGACTCGCTTTCGCTTTGAAAGGACCTGGATCCATAACGCGCTGATCAATAGTTGCCTTTTACCGGACGCCGATCGAACGCCGGCAGCGCTGCGAACGCTTGTAACGACGCTAAATCAGTGGCAAGGAGCCTTGCAGGGTCTGCCTGGTGTACTGGTTTCGGCGGGCCCCTCACTGCGCTACAGCATTGAATCCATCCGGGAATTGAAAGCAAAAGCCTTTATCCTGGCCTGTGACACTGCCTTGCCAGTCCTGCTGCAGGCCGGGATCTCGCCGCATGGCGTGTTTACCCTGGATGCTCAAAAACACAGTACTCTACATTTTAAGGGCGCCGTGCAGATGCAAGAGATCATCCTGTTCTGTGACCTGGTCAGCCATCCTGGCGTTTACCGGGTGTGCGAGCCGGCCCGCATCATCTTTTCGGCCACCGCCCGTCCGCGCCAGACCATTGACGGACGCACGGAACTGCAGAGTACAGCCGGCACCGAATTGGTTGAATCCATGCATGGTCCGGTGGCCTGGTTGCAATCCGGCGGTAGCGTGGCGACTAGCGCCTTTGACTTGTTACGCTACCTGGGTTGTGCTTCCATTTTACTCTGCGGCCAGGACCTGGCATACACCTGGCGTCAAATCCATTCCGTGGGGGTCCATCACTACCAAAAATGGAATGCTGCCATCCAGCGGTTGCAGGGGCTCGAGGCCATCAATGAGGCCATAGTGCAAAAACGCGAGACCTTCCAGGCCCGGGGGATTGATGCAATGCCAATCACGGCTGATTATGTGCTTGAAATTTATCGCCACTGGTTCATTGACTCGGCGAAAAACATCGATGTGCCCGTATACAATCTGGGCTATGCTGGTCATCAAATACCGACGGCCATGCGGCCTGCGGACGTCAGTCAATTTATTCAGGATTTACCCGCCTTGTCAGCTGATCATTCAATCGCCAGCATCTTTGGCATTCCGCCCGTGAACATGCATTTTGGTGGACCAGTCCCGAATGTCACCGGGGGTAAAACCCACCGGATCAAAGCGGTGCTTGACAAGCGCATGATCCAGTTTCTTGATCAATTGCGAGCAGTAGCCGATTCTGCAGCCCTGATCAAGGACTGGCAGTTATTTATTCAGCAATGGCCCTTCATGGAGGTCATTGCGCGCAGAATACAGGTCTATGTGAAACGCAATCAGACAAAACTCGATGCGGATCGTATAGAACAGTTATATCAAAAACGACTGACCGAAGCATTGCAGGATCTGGTCCGGCAACTAGATCGCAGTTTACTGCGTATCCTGCGCCAGGACGTCTGAAATGGCATTTGCCAGGCGCGCATGACCGCTCGCATTCAAATGCGCGTCTCCGGGAAAATAATCCTGGGCGGCACTCTTGAAAAACACTACCTGGCCATCTAACAGCTGCACTTGCATGCTGGCGGCCAAAGCTTGCAAGCGTTGATAAAACGGATTGCGCGCTCGCAGGGTGACCAAATCAAGCGGTCGGTCGGTCTGGCTCCGGGACTGCTCAGCTGAGGCTACAATGCCGCCGGGAGCAAATACCTCCATGGCTGGTATATAAACCAGCAAAACCCTGATTTCCGGATTTACCTGGCGACTTTCCGTGATTAGTTGGCGCAAATATAGATCATTACGATCCAGTCGGTTCTGCCAGAGTTTCTGGCGCGCTGTGCTCAGTGCTGGCAGATTATAAAACTCAAACTGGCCATTGTATTTGGCGCTTACATCAATGGATTGCAGTCGACCGAAGCGTGCCTGGGCGGCCGCATGATCCAGGATTGGCCTGTCCGGCACATGTCCGACTCGAAAATACTTGATCGGGGCCGCCTGACCGCGAGTCAATTGCCAGGCCCTTTTTGAAAAACGGTACAGGGCGCGTTCGCGAATCCAGCGCGTAAAACGGCCGGCGGGCCAGAATAGCAAACCCGGCGGGTTTGCCCGCCCCACTCGTCCGCCTGGTTCAAGCTCGATGTAGGGTTGCAGCTTGTCAAGATC
>JAGRNA010000296.1 GCA_020441005.1 Leptospiraceae bacterium | reverse complement strand
AACATCAAGACGGCCAAATTGCAAATAGCCGACGGGGTTGTCTTTGATGGCAATTGCGAGATGATTCCCGGGTCGGAATCATCACCGGATTCTAAAAGTTAAAAGTATACCATTCGTCGCAGTCCAGGCATTTGACCGGAATCTGTTCATGCTGGCCCCGAAACGATTTTAAAAACATTGACCGGTTACGCTGCCAGGCAGTGGCCAGATCCATCTGATTCAAATCTGCCGCTGGCCCCAAACGAGCATAGGGATCCTGCTTGCAAATCGTCATCATACCAGCCGGGCTGATATAGGCATCACGCGTCAAATGCCAGCAAAAATCGCGAATCAGTGGGCTCAGATCCAGAGCCGCTTGTAGATCTGCAGATCCAAGCCGTGGATTATATTTACCAATCAGGGGCTGAACGTTTCTTTCCCGGAAGTATTTATAGAATGCATCTATTTGATCATCATTTTGTTTGAGTCGCAAAAACTCGGCATACAAGAGCGGTCGTTTGATGCGGTCCAGGTCCAGAAGCTGTAATTCGGCAATAAAATCCATGACATCGGAAAAACGGGCGCGCTCGCATTGATGTAATTCAGCATATAAATCGGCATCGATTGTATTCAATCGAATAATCAGGGCGAAACGGGACGGATCTGACATTTTTTCTATGAAGGGGCGGATCCAGGCGGTTCCTGCCAGTGCCCATGTCTCAAGCACCACTAGTTTGATATTGGCAACTTGCAGTAACTGGCGCACAATCTCTTCTATTTCGGGATGCAGCAGGGGATCCCCTTGCCCGCCCAAAATCACAGAACAGGGCAAGGCCCGGGAATCATTGCTTTGCTCGCAAAGCCGGGCAACAAAATCCATGCTCATCAGCTGATCGGGAGCGTTCCACTGTGTAGCAGACAAGCGATATTTTGCATCTACCGGACGATTCGTACACAATTCCAGTTCCAGACAAGCCGGCCAGGCCGAAAGCAATTCCGGCTGCGACTTAATTTGAGACTCCAGAGTAGCAAAACTGCAATCGGCCTCTTGACGCAGCAATGCGCTGACCAGGCGCTGCGAAGCCGGATCCTGGGCCCGTAAGTCCAGTCGCCAGGAGCGCAGGTCTGGCAACTCATAAAACAATTCGACATCATAGGTATCCATGTTTTGGAATACGAACTGGCGCAGTTCTTCCTTAATCACGGATGGTAGAACTGCGAGGATATCAACTTGCAGCAAATCCGGCACCAGACCGGCCGGTATATTTTCAGGATAGCTATAGTGCGCAACAGTTCGCCAGTGACGATCCAGCATTTTCCCAAACAGGTGCGCATCGAAAAGGGGGTATAGACCATCAAAAAGAGCGATAGAATCTCCATCCTGTAACTGCAGTTCTGCCCTTATGTGCCTTGCCGCATCAGCAACATGTTGCAGTTCGGGCAGGGTGCGAAATGAATCTCGACACTCCGGGTATTGCTCCAGAAAAAAGGCCGAAGCAAATACCGGCAGGGTGCCAAAAAAAGCATGCAAGCGCTGCAGTGCGGTGTCCCGGCAGAATTCTTCCAATTTGCCGGCGAACGATTCAACTGACTGCTTAGTTGCGTATATGCAAATCGCCTTTAGCTGGTATTGAGTATCAAGCATCAACTTTTATAATTGCAATGGTTGTCCGCTTTTCCTTGATCCAGTCATCAAAGACCGTCTGCTGCTTTTCATAGTACAGGCGCTGTTTGATTAACTCGCGAACTTTCGTAATTGGTATGGGGCGCCTGCGTTCTACCTTGACTAGCATATAACGTCCACGCGAGTCCCGAAACACGCGGGATACCCCGCCATTGCCAGTGTTAAAAAGGACGCCTGCCAGGATGCGGTCACTTTGCGCTATGGATGACAATTCCTCG
>JAGRNA010000295.1 GCA_020441005.1 Leptospiraceae bacterium | reverse complement strand
CCAGCTCTTTTATCAGGCAAGCCAGGAAGCGATCGGCGAGTTGCTGTTGCATATTCTGGCCCATAATCCTTACCTGCGCTCCACCGCTGCTGTTTTGCATTCCCTGCCGGCGATCATTCAATTCTGGTTACAAGTTGATTCTACGCGGATTGCGTGCGATCCAGAGGGAGCCTGGCAACTAGATATTGATCTACCCACTGCTAATGAGTGCGATATTATATTCTTCAGCGCCATGCTGGCCTCACTGCTGGATTATCTAAATCAGGCCCACGCAGCAGTGCTGCTATTGCAATCGCCCCTGGATCAAGCCCGGGTGGGCAAACTATTCGGCACGCATTTAGGCTGGATGGAATTTGAAAAAAATACAATTCGCTATCAAATCTTTTTGCAATCCGGGACGGAGTCAGAGGTTTCTCTTGGCGCTATACTGCCGCCTGCCCGACAAATCTCGCTTAATCAGCACAAGGAAAATCAGCGGCATCTATTTGTCCGTCAGGTGCTGGCTCGCTCGGCTCGTATTTTCCAGGACAAGCGTGAACTGACTACGGCTGTTGAATTTCTTAATTTTGCCAATGAAGAGCTGGAGAAAAAAATCCAGGAATCCAATAAAGAGCTGCAAATGGCTCGCAGTATTCAAAATGGTCTGTTCCCGCAAACGGTTCCGGATTGGAAAGGGTTGCATTTTTGGTGTTTTAGTGAAGAATTGGTGGGAGTATCGGGAGATTTTTTTGATACATTTCATTTGAATTCGAATGAAATGGCCTTTCTGATAGCCGATGTTTGCGGACATGGGGTGCCGGCGGCTTTAATTTCCGCCCTGGCCAAGATTTCTTTTTCTAATCATAGCAATCAAGGTCCCCAACGGGTTTTGTCAAATGTGAATCAGGATCTGATTCGGCATGTAAAGATGGAGGGCTATCTCACCGCCATCATTTTGCGTTTTGATTCTACATTGCAATTTCGTTATAGTGTCGCTGGCATGCCAGCCCCTTTGGTGTACAGGGCCCGAACGCATACGGTAGAAGAACTGGAGGGGCAGGGTTGTCTGCTCGGGATGTTTCCGGATGCCGATCAGAACCTGAAAGAATATGAATCCGCTTTGGAAACGGGAGACAAGCTGTTTCTTTTCACCGATGGCTTGACCGAGCTAAGCAACACTGCCGATGAACTGCTTGGAACCGCCCGCCTGCATGAATACATTCTAGAAGCCCGAGGACTCAATTGTGCTGGAGCCGGTCAACTGGTCCTTGATAAATGCCGCGAATTTGCATTGGGACAAAAGCATACGGATGATATTACCATGGTTGTAATCGAAGCCAGTCCGCATATTGATCAGTATAATGAGTATATGCAGTCTGCCAGAGCGGCTTTTCGGTTTCATGACCGCCAGGCTTCGCTCGCCAACCTGCAAGCCGCGCTGGATTTATTTCCAGAAAAGCCGCAGACTTTGTATAGCCTGACCAAACTGCTTTTGGCCGAAAACCGGGTAGCTGAGGCGGATGGGTATTGCGATCATTTGCTGCAGTTAAACCCGGCACATATTGGTGGTCTGGTATGTAAATCGATAATTGCCCGCCAGCGCGGCCTGTACGAACTGGCGGAACAGTATCTAAAAGAAGCGGAACTGATTCACCCCCGTCATGCGCTGGTCCTCTATCATTGGTCGTTAGTCTACGCCGCCCAGGGCAAGGCAAACGAAGCGCATGACGCTTTGACCCAATTTGGCCAATTGGTACATTCGACCGAAAAGCAGGCCAGATTGCGCCAGCATCTAAAAAGATTGTTGCCGTCCAGTGTAATGCTAGACTAACTAGTCTATGCAGCAAAGTCCGCGAAACTACCAGGATCAGGTTTTGGCCGAAGCCATGCGGACCAATAGCAATCTGACTCTTTTTATGCAAAAAGGGATGCGTTTTACCGGTCGAGTGCAGTCTTATGATACCTTCACAATTTTGATGCAAAATCAAAAAGAGCAAGCTCTGATTTTCAAACACTCCGTTACAACAGTGATCCCGGCTCGCATGCACCATGAATCCGGTCAATCGGGCCGCAATCCCGCCACCAGGCATCGCAAAAAGAAGGGCCACCAGACACAATAAAAGCCGGGCGACGATACTGATTCTGACTGGCCGTTTACAAATTCATGCAGACCCGGATAATAGCTGTTGATGCGCGACCGCTGACCAATCGTTTGTCAGGAGTCGCGCGCGTTATCGCCAATGTGATTGCGCAGTATCCCGATTCGAAAACCGTTCGTTTCGATTTACATGCCAACCGGGACTGTCACCCTGATTTTGCCTGGCTGCTGGAGCTGGCCCATATTCGTTGGTGTACCC
>JAGRNA010000294.1 GCA_020441005.1 Leptospiraceae bacterium | reverse complement strand
TTTGCTGGTGCCTGGTCCTTTGCAACCGGAGTAAGAAAACTCTGATCCGGGTCTTCGGCCTGCAGCTCTGATTGACGGGCCGGATGGATCGCTCCACCAGCCTGAGCGACAGTTTCCGGCTGATTGGCTGCGCCTTGATGATCAGACTGATCCCAGTCAATCGAGCGACCGCTAGCCTCAGCCGACGGGTTGTCATTCCCGCTCGAGCTCTGATCCAGCATTTCCAGAATAACCTGGCCTACGGCTATCTTTTGGCCTTGCTCAACCTTGATGGATTGCACCACACCGGCCTGGGGGGCCGGAATTGCCAGAGCCGCCTTGTCTGATTCAACCTCGATCAGATCCTGACCATGCTCGACCGTCTGACCTTCATGAACCAGAATCGAAACGACTTCTGCTGTACTTATATTTTCACCAAGCTCGGGTACTTTTATTTCCATACTGCTATTTTTCCTTCCTTTGATTTACTGGCGCACAGTGCCAAACCTTGCATGGGCTGTTCTGCGAATGTTCAGTCCAGCTATTTTGTCATTGCCCAGGGATATCGACAACGGCCTTTCATTGCTCCTGGCATCGATAAACAGAGCGCACGCGCTGTTCATGCCCAATGGCTCCGCATCGGACTTGGCTTGTCATGCGCTAGCCCCCGACTCTGTATAAAGTCCTCCACAACCTGCGTTTCCAGCTTGCCGGCCCGTACCAGAGCGGCCAGGGCAGCCTGCACAATATAATCCTGATTGACTTCAAAATGAGCACGTAGGTCAGCCCGGCTTTCGCTGAGACCGAAACCGTCCGTGCCTAAACTCAGATGCGGCATCGCGATAGCATGCGCGATGGCAGCCGGCAATATGTGATTGTAGTCACTGGCAGCCACCAGTGCATCGCCTCGATCCTGGAAGCACTGCTCTACCCAGGCCTTGCGGTTTTGCCCCGGATGCATACGGTTAAAGCGTTCGGTTTCGAGCAGATCATAGTGCAGTTGTTTGTATGACGTCACACTCCACACATCACAATCGATCTGCAATTCGCTACTTAAAACAGCGGCTGCCTTGAGCACTTCGCCCATGATAGCGCCGCTACCAAGCAGTTGCACGCGGGCCCGGGCACCGCTCGCGGCGCTCAGGCTCTTAAAGAGATACAGACCTCGCAGGATCTGCTCGCGCAAATCCGAGATTTCCGGGGCCGGAGGCATGGCATAGGGCTCATTGCCGACAGTGATGTAGTAAATGCAGCGTTTTTGTTCCACATACATTTCCTGCAAACCGGCTTGCAGCAGAATTGCCAATTCGAAAGCAAAGGCCGGATCATAGGCTTTTACATGCGGATAAGGCATGGCCAGCACATGACTGTGACCATCCTGGTGCTGCAGACCCTCTCCGGCCAATGTGGTCCGGCCGGCAGTCGCTCCGAACATAAAACCGCGCACACCCATGTCACCGGCTGCCCAGATCAGGTCCCCTATCCGCTGAAACCCGAACATGGAATAATACATAAAGAATGGTATCATATTGATGCCATGGCTGGTGTTGGCCGTACCGGCGGCAATAAAGGACGCGAAGGCGCCCGCCTCGGTGATGCCTTCTTCCAGGATTTGGCCGTCCCGGGCTTCTTTGTAGTACAGCAAGGTATCGCGATCGACTGGCTCATAGCGCTGGCCCACATGCGAATAGATTCCGAC
>JAGRNA010000293.1:1404-1531 GCA_020441005.1 Leptospiraceae bacterium | reverse complement strand
GATCACTGGTTTTTCCGATAAGTCCCTGATCCTGATTGATACTGCAGGCATGGGCCAGCGGGATCTGCGTTTATCTCAACAATTCGCGTTGTTGCAGGATGCCCCGCAGATTCGTAATTACCTGGTG
>JAGRNA010000293.1:0-1276 GCA_020441005.1 Leptospiraceae bacterium | reverse complement strand
CGGCGGTCCATGAAAAAAGACTGCCACTGGCTTACATCGGCAACGGTCAGCGCGTACCCGAAGATCTCCTGGTGGCGCGCATTGACGCCTTAATTCGCATGGGTGAAGAATTCTCCGGTTTGTACGGCGAGCCGGCTGAACACGATGCACTTGCCTTGACCTTTGGTAAGAGGTTGGTCAACCATGCCACCTGCTGATTCCGAGCAAAACTCCCCTATGAACATGCCCAGCCATCACCGGCCGGTCCGGGTCATCTGCATTACCAGCGGCAAAGGCGGTGTTGGCAAAACAAACATTACCGTCAATCTGGCCTTAGCGCTGAGTCTGCAAAATCAGAGTGTGATGCTACTCGACGCCGACCTGGGACTGGCCAACGTCGATGTCATTCTGGGACTGCACCCCCTGTACAACCTGTCCCATGTGATCAGTCAGGAACGCACGCTGGAAGAAATTATCATTGCTGGACCGAATGGCGTTCGGATTATTCCGGCCAGTTCCGGCATCAAGCGCATGGCCGAACTCGGCCCCGAGGAAAATGCTGGCCTGGTCAATGCTTTCAGCGAATTGAACGATTCACTGGACATCATGCTGATCGACTCCGCTGCTGGCATCTCCGATAGCGTGGTCACGTTTTGTCGAGCTGCGCACGAGGTGGTTGTGGTCGTTTGCGATGAGCCCGCATCAATTACCGACGCTTACGCCCTGATCAAGCTGCTCAGCCAGGACTACGATGTCGACCGATTTCATATTCTGGCTAACCGGGTGGTGACCGCGCAGGAAGGCCGGGAGCTGTTTACCAAGCTGGTCAAGGTTTCCGACCGGTTTTTGGACGTCACCCTGAATTTTTTTGGCTCTATCCCGGAAGATCCACAGTTGCGCAAGGCAGTACAAGCGCAACGCGCCGTGGTTGAGGCATTTCCGGGCAGTCGCTCTGCGGAAGCCTTTCACCGGCTCGCCACCCAGGTAGTCAGCCGCTGGCCCATGCCGCGCACCGCCAGCGGCTATCTGCAATTCTTCATTGAGCGGTTAATCAATCCGGGCTATGCGGTTGAGGAACGCGCTGAATGAAAGGCTTGGCCCTGTACGCCAGCCTCGGCGGCGATACGGTGGATGATCTCATTTCACGGGGCGCGCCACAGGTCAAACGTATTGCTTATCATCTCTTGGCGCGCTTACCCGCCTCTGTCCAAGTCGATGATCTGATTCAGGCAGGTATGTTGGGACTTTTGGAAGCCGCGCACCGTTATGATCCCGCGCAAGGCGCTAATTTTGCAAC
>JAGRNA010000292.1:419-4652 GCA_020441005.1 Leptospiraceae bacterium | reverse complement strand
GAAAATGCTTTGACCAAGTATAAGAACCAGGTTGATGCGTTTCTCTGCAACAACAGCGGCATGGCCAGGGGCGTGGTCGCGGCGCTCAACGCGCAAGGTCTTGCCAACACTGACAAGGTGTTTGTCGCCGGCTCCGATGCCGATCTGGCCAACATTCAATATGTGGCGCAGGGTAAGCAAACCCTCGAAATCTGGAAGAAAGTGAAGCCACTGGCAGAGACCGCCGCGGAAATCGCGGTCAAACTGGCGCAAAACCCTGACAAGAAACCCGCCGAGCTGGTCAAAATCGACAAAACGATCAATAACGGTGCGGTCGATGTGCCAACCGTTGTCACCGAGATCGTTCCGGTCACCAAGGAGAACCTGGACTCCACCGTTATCGCGGGAGGGCTTTATACCAAGGAGCAAGTCTACGGCAGTAAATAATAGTTAACCGGTTCTGATCGAGTTTCCTTCGCACGACGGGATCATCTGTTGAAGCCCATTTTTATGGTCAATATAAAAGTGGGCTTTAATAATTAAAACTTGATATAAGACGGGACGGTGAATTCAATGGGCGAAATCGTATTGGAAATGAAAAACATCGTTAAGGATTTTCCTGGTGTGCGCGCCTTGGACGATGTCAATTTCGAAGCGCGATCAGGAGAAGTGTTGGCCTTGATGGGTGAAAACGGAGCAGGAAAATCAACCTTGATGAAGGTTTTGAGCGGAGTCTGGCCCTATCCAACCTATCAGGGAGATATTTATCTACGGGGAAAGCTTAAACGGTTTTATAACACCAAAGAGGCGGAAGCGTCGGGGATCGCCATCATCTATCAGGAGTTGAATCTGATCCCGGAATTGACGGTCGCTGAAAATATTTTTCTGGACCGCCAAATTACCAATGCGTTTGGCATGATCAATTGGAGCAAACTGTTCGCTGAAACGCAGCGCTTATTGGATGAACTCAATATCAAGGATTTCAAACCGACCGATCAAGTCAAGAACTTGACTGTCGGAAAACAACAAATGGTGGAAATTGCCAAGGCCTTATCCAAAAAGGCTGATGTATTGGTATTCGATGAGCCTACCTCCGCTTTGACCGATAAGGAAGTTGCGGCATTGTTCGAGATTATTCGGAAGTTAAAGCGCCAAGGCGTTTGCATGTCCTACATTTCGCACAAGATGGAAGAACTCCAGCAAATCGCGGATCGCGTGGTGGTGCTGCGGGATGGGAAAACCATCGGCGATGTGACGCCAATCGCCGAGATCACGCTGGATCAACTGATTAGCCGTATGGTCGGGCGTGATGTCAAGGATATGTTTCCCAAGGGGAAATGTCAGCGCGGTGAAAAAATGCTGGAAGTCAGGAATTTTGAGATCGACAACCCGGATTTGCCGGGTCAGAAGAAAGTCAAAAACGTATCCTTCTGTGCATATAAGGGGGAAATTCTTGGTTTTTCCGGATTGATGGGGTCGGGACGAACCGAGTTGGTCTCGGGGATTTTCGGAGCGCCGCCAGGTCCGGCTCGGGGTGAAATTTACTTGAGTAATCAGCCTGTGCATTTTCGCTCCCCACATGATGCGATTGAAAAGGGTATTGCTCTGGTTACCGAGGACCGAAAACGCATCGGACTGATTTTGGGGCAAAGCATCGTCCAGAATATGATGATCAGTTCACTGGAAACCGTTGCCAATTATCTGGGCGTGATTAATCAAGCCAGGGAGCGAAACCTGGCCCAGAATTACGTAAAGCAATTGTCGATCAAAACCCCCGGACTCGACGTCAAAATTGATACGCTCAGCGGCGGTAACCAGCAAAAAGTCATTTTGGCCAAATGGCTTAACACCAAACCAAAAGTTCTGATCCTCGACGAGCCTACTCGTGGCATCGATGTGGGCGCGAAAGTCGAGATTTACAATTTATTGAATAAGCTGGTTGAGGATGGAGTTACAGTGATTATTATTTCCTCGGAACTCCCGGAAGTCATGGGAATCAGCGACCGTATCTTGGTGATGTGCGAAGGGGAGATCGTGACTGAGTTGACACGCGAGGAAGCAACCAAGGAACAGATTATGGCCTATGCTACTGGTAGCCGAAAATAAGGAGGATAACAACATGACAAACAGCGTAACCAACGATCAAGGCGCGCAAGGATTTCTACAAAGCGATGGGGTTCGGGCCTTTCTCAAGTTTTTGAAGGATAATGGAACCCTAGTCGCTTTGATCGTGTTAATGGTCATTTTTAGCTTCTGGGATGATGCTTTCTTTACGCCGAGAAATTTGACTAATTTAGCTCGGCAAACAACGATTGTTGGCATTATCGCGGTTGGCATGACCCTGGTTATCATCATTAACGGAATCGACCTGTCGGTCGGTTCGATTGTTGGACTGGCCGCGATTGTGGTGACCCTTCTGATGCAGTCCGGCGTCAATATCTGGGCGGCGATCATCATCACCTTGTTTCTGACCGGTGTTCTCATTGGGCTTTGGAATGGTTTCTGGATCGCGCATTACAATATTCCACCTTTCATTATTACCTTGGGGATGATGACGATTGCCAGGGGTTTGGCCCTGACTCTTTCCAAGGGCGGCTCCGTGCCCGTGACCAACTCAATTTTTTCGGAGATTGGAGGCGGATACTTTTCCGTAACGATTTCCACAGTCGCGATATTGGTGATTCTCGGATTTTTGCTCTTCTCTGAATATCGCGATCTGAAACAAAAACAAAAATATGGCGTCGAAGTCAAACCGCAGGAATTAATCACCGCTGTAGTCGTCATGCTGCTCGCTGGCGGCGTGACCCTGTATGCCTTCACCTATCGCGGTCTACCTTATCCAGTCGCGATTTTCGCGGTGATTGCATTTATAGGTACTTTCATACTTCAGAGCACCAAATTCGGACGCCGAATTTATGCGATGGGTGGCAATGAAGAGGCGGCGCGGCTATCCGGAATTAATATCTTCCGCATGAAGCTTGGCATTTACTGCATTATCACCACCCTCTCGGCCCTGTCTGGCATTCTGCTGGCATCGCGGCTTAACGGCGCCTCCCCAAACTTGGGCATCATGTTCGAACTCGATGCAATTTCGGCTGTGATTATTGGTGGAACGAGCTTTTCCGGCGGCGTAGGCACCATCATCGGCACGGTCATCGGCGCATTCATCATCAGCGTGCTCAACAACGGCATGAGTCTGTTGGAAGTACCGACTTTTTACCAACTCATTATCAAGGGATTTATCATTATCCTGGCGGTATGGTTCGACGTTTTGAGCAAGAGGAAACGTGGGTAAAAGTGGATTCGACGAGCAGGAAGCCGAGCGTACTCATGCTCAAATTCACCCATCATTATTACCTTGGGGACATCACGAATATGGCAAAGCCGCCGCCTGTAAACTCAAATGGGCCATCCGTCATGGCCCGAACCCTTGTGCTAATTCTGTTGATCATGGCTTCGGCGATATTTCCGTCCCTTGGGATGGGGGCTGAACCATCGGTCAAGATTGGTTTTCTTCTGAAGACCTTGCAGGAAGAGCGCTACCAAACCGACAAGAGCCAGTTTATAACCCACGCCGAGTCACTGGGTGCGCAAGTTCTGTTCGACTCCAGCGGGAACAACGAACTCACTCAATTGCAGCAGTTTGAAAAAATGCTGGATGAAGGGGTTCAGGTTATCGTTCTCCAGCCCGTCAATACCGGAACCGCCGGAGCGCTTGTGCGCCTGGCGAATCGAAAAGGCGTCAAAGTGGTCGGCTATGACTCGATGGTGGTCAACGGTCCTCTGGATATCATGGTTATGCAGGATAGCTGGGCAGTCGGTCGGTTGCAGGGAGAAGCCATGGTTAAGTGGTTCCAGCAACACCACGGCAAGGTTGAAGGCAAGGTTGCATTAATCATGGGGCAACCAGGCGATTCCAATGCGGCCGCCATGAGCCAGGGCGTTCTGGAAACGATTCAAAAAAATCCTGGATTACAACTGATCGCCCAGATATCCCACGTCGATTGGTCTCCTGACCGAGCCATGGAAACTACAGGTGTTTTATTACTCAAGTATAATAATAAAGTAGATGCTTTTGTTTGTAATAATAGTGGCTTGGCCAGCGGAGTAATCGCGGCGCTGGACTTGGAAAAACTGGCTGATGTGGAGAAAGTTTTTGTAGCGGGATCGGATGCGGATTTGAAGAATATTCAATATATCGTTCAAGGCAAGCAGGCGGTCGAAATTTGGAAAAAGATCAAGCCATTGGCATTC
>JAGRNA010000292.1:0-220 GCA_020441005.1 Leptospiraceae bacterium | reverse complement strand
TTTTCCAAAGAGCAAGTTTATGGTGGAAAACAATAAGGCTCTTCCTGTGTTTCGGGGGCTTTAGCATCGCTGATCGGATTGATCGACCTGTTGAATGACTGGTTGGACGATAATCCCGAACTCAAGCGAATTTTTGCAATCTGGATTCGAGCCATGGTGCGGCGGCACAGCCAGAACCGTTTAGTGCTGCCGAAAGTGCCGACTTGCGTCTGGAAGTCGG
>JAGRNA010000056.1:26336-26782 GCA_020441005.1 Leptospiraceae bacterium | reverse complement strand
AATGAAAAAGAAGCCGGTCCGAGTTCGGGCAGCGAGATATCGCAGCTCCGGCAATACAGGTTCTGAGAAAAGTCTTGCGAGGCCTTGTCGGCATCCTTTTCATCCAGATTGTATACCAACATGTTGCCCTGCCCGGCTTCGAGAGCATACTCTACCGATTGACTGATCCGTGACTGCTGCGTCGCTTCGGCCTTGATAACGAGACGGTCAACCACCAGTTCAATCGAATGCTTTTTATTCCGGGCGAGTTTGATTTCTTCATCCAGACGCTGTATTTCACCGTTGACCCGCACACGGACATGATTTTCCTTGCGCAGTTTATCAAACAGGTCGCTAAAAGTACCTTTCCGATTCTGCACCAGCGGTGCCAAAAGCAGCACTTTACTGCCCGGAGTCAGCGCGCGAACCCGGTCAACTATTTCGTCAATGGTAGCCTTGCTGACAGG
>JAGRNA010000056.1:0-26238 GCA_020441005.1 Leptospiraceae bacterium | reverse complement strand
CGATGAGTAGTTTTTTGCTCAATGGAAATAGCCGGGCTGAGTCCCTCAATTAAATCAACATCCGGCTTCTCCATAATACCCAGAAACTGCCGTGCATAAGAGGAAAGACTCTCTACATAGCGGCGCTGGCCTTCGGCATAAATTGTGTCAAAGGCCAGTGAAGACTTGCCGCTGCCCGAAACGCCGGTAACGACTACCAGTTGATCCCGCGGGATTTCCAGACTGATATTTTTTAAATTGTGCTCACGGGCATTCTGTATGCGAATAGAGTCGGGCTGCGTCATGTAGCGTAACTAAAGCCATACAGCATGGCACGTCAATTCCAATGTCAGGCAACTCTGCGTCAGTTTGTTATCAACAGTAGCAAAAAAACAAGCGGACTTGACAGGCAGACCTGCTTTACGCAGATTTAAACTGAAGGCAATGTCGTACACCAATCAGCAGCCTGCAAATCGTGGCTGTGATCATTTTCAGGGGGCCGTATGGTTGTGGCTCTCAATGCCGAACAAATCATAGGGCACTTGCTGGTAGAAATCTTTGGCCCCAAAAATCAGGCCAGCAAGCAAGACCGCAAAAAGCAGCACCGTCAGATATTGACCCGGTCGAACGCGCTGGATGGCCTGTCGGTCCTGAACCAAACACACTTCTCCCGGACAGTACTGGGCCTTGTCCTTGTAGATAACACCATATAGTTTGCAACCGATACAAATCCCGAAAGCCGTTTCGGCAAATAAAAACAGCAGACACAGCATACAGGCGATGCCGCTAATGGGGCTAAACGTATTGAAAACGACCATTAACACAAATACAGTCGCGGATAGCAAAAAGCCGATTCCCCAAGCGAACTTTTTTTGCACGGCACCTACGTATTCCGGCGTTTGGTTGCGTACGATCCAGCGGCCCATGATTAAAAAAGGCGAAAACTCAGGGCTGACAAACAAGCGGATGCTGATATCTGCCAGAAATACTGTAATATAATATTTAATAACGGTGAAATTACCCTGTCCGGCCTGACTGATGGCGACAAACAGACCCAAAAAAAGCAGACCGGCTGCCGCCCGAATCTCGCGTTCGTTCATAACGGGTATTGTATAACCGTCAACTGTGTATCCAAATTGTTTCATATACGCCTGCAAATGTTTTTTGGCGGTCACAGTTATCTGCTACGCTTTTCCGGCAACGATAATCATTTTGGTGCTCAGGCTGTAGCGTCGCTGTGACCGACCACGAACAACTGCCTGCGCGGCCCGGTATCTGCCTGACTGCCGCTATGCGTTTTGATCCAGGGCGCTTTTTGTTTTTCTATTGGTTTTTTTATGCTGCCAAAGATTGGCGGTATGGTACACCATGGGCACAACAAATAGCGTCAATAAAGAAGCAAAGAGCAAGCCCCAGGCCATTACCAGACACATCTGTGACAAAAAGGGGTCATATCCACCAATGCCATAGCCGGTTGGTAACACTCCGGCCACAGTGGTGACTGTAGTCAACAATACCGGCCGCAAGCGACTGACAGCGGCGCTGATCATGATTTGTTCATTATACTGTTGCTGTATGGCTGCCTCAATTTTGTGAACCATTACTATGGAATCATTAACAACTACTCCCAAAAGACCAACCAGCGCCAGACCCGCCAGCATCGACATGGGCAGCCCGTGCGTCAGTAATGTCCCGACTACGCCAACTAGCAGCATCGGTAGCGGTAGCATAATCACCAGTGCCTGGCGAAAGGAATTCAATAACAGACTGATGACCAGAAAAATACCGGCTAATGCGGCCAGGGCCGCGACCCCCAAATCCGCAAAAATGCTGCTGGTTTCGCGCGCTTGACCGGCAAAATCCAGTTCAACGGCTTCGTTATCCGGGAATTCCCGCCGGGCCAATTCGGCGACCGCCACCGGTGAATTTTGCTGGAGATCGATGTTGGCACTCACAGTCACTGCCCGCAGGCCGTGAACATGGTTAAAGGCCGCCGGAGATTCCAGGCTAGTCACATGACTAAAGCTGCCCAGCCGAATCAGTTGACCCTGCGGATTTGTTAATGGCAAATGCCTGAGGAAAGCTGGATCAGCACGGTCCTTTTGATCCAGTCGCAGCCGAAAATCAAGACTGCCTTCCAGCGTTGTGATGGACGAAACCAGTTGGCCGTCAAAGGCAATCCGGAGCGCGCTTAACACGTCGGCAACCTGCAGCCCTGTCAGAGCTAGTTGCTGATAATCCACAATCAAATTTAATTCTGTTTTACCAGCCAGGCGGTCATCCGTTATCGAATGGACTCCCGGAACGGTCTTGAGCCAGGTAGCCAGGGCATTCACTAGCTTGTTTCGTTCGGCATCATTGTTTGAGATAACCCGAATTTCAACTGCTTTGCCCATCGGCGGTCCGATGCGCTGCAAGAAAGTTTCCATGCTACTATGGATGCGGGTCAGCGATGGTTGTAGCTGTTCTTGCAGAGTATCCATAATTTCAGCCGCCCTGCGTTTGCGGTCGGACCAGGGATGCAAATACACAAAAATCATGGCCAGATTGGCCTGGGTACCAATATCCATATTGCTGGCCTCGCTATGCGTTCCGACACGGGTGGAATAACCCAATAATTCGTTTTGCGGCAGTTGATCCAGGGCCGTCTCAACGATCTTGACATTCTGAATCATCTGGCTGGAGGGAGTGCCCGGGGGACTGGTCAGCCGAATGCTGAATCCCTCACTCGCGTCCTGGGGAAAGGGATCCTTCTTGATGAGCAGATTCATTGCAACGATTGATGCAAGCAGCAATACCAGCATGATGCTGACGCACCAACGCATATGGTGCAGCACGAACCGGAGCGCTTTTTCGTATCCCGACTCCAGCTGCTGGATAAATGCTTTTTTTTGCGATTTGCCGGGGGGCGCTTTCATATGGGCCAGATGACTCGGCAGAATATAAAAGCTTTCGAAAACCGAAAATAGCAGACCGCAAATTACCATCAGCGGAATAGCCCAGATAAATTTGCCCGGGAAGCCGCCGATGCTGAACAAGGGTGAAAACGCAATCATGCTGGTGATAACAGCCCCAAATACAGGCATGCCCATATTACGCACAGCTGTCAGAGCGGCGTCATATGCACTCTGGCCGGCTTCCCGATTGCTGATCACCTCCTCGGCAATCACAATCGCATCATCCACCAGCATGCCAATGATAATAATAAAGCCGCCGAGCGAGATCAAATTGATGGAAATATTCAGGATGTACATCACTGAAACCAGTCCGAGCAAACTGAAAGGAATTCCAAAGGCAGTCCAGACCGCTGTACGCAAATCGAAGACTATGTACAATATCAGACAGACTAGCACAAAACCCATGGCGGCATTACTGAATAGTAACTGCAGACGATTACGGGTAAAACTGGATTGATCCTGCAATATGCGGTATTCCACTCCGGCTGGCCAGGCGAATTCTTGCAGTTTGCCCTGGACTTGGTCGACAACCTTGATAATATCGCTAGCAGCGGTTTTTTTAATAGAGAGCACAGCACCAGGGCGGCCATTATTACGGACGATTAAACGCACATCTTTGGGAATCAAGCGGACAACCGCCACATCACGCAGGCGGGTCGCATAGCCGCCGATATTGGCTCTGAGGACTGTATCAAGTATCTCTTCGTATTTTTCAAACCTGGAAAGAAATACTATTTTTTTTTCGGTTGTAAATGATTCCAGAGTTCCGCCTGAACCTTCCAGGTTCCGGGCTTGAATCGCGCGGGCTATCTGGGGTAGACCCAGATCAAAACGGCTGGCCCGCTGGGCATCCACGAGGATATGCGCCTCCAGATCCGGCGCACCGATGCTGTCAACATAGGCCACATCTGGCAGGCGGGACAGCTCTTTTTCGAGTTTATCCAGGGCCGGTTTCAGTACCTGGAAATCGCCATGCAAGGCAACTTCCAGCACTGGTATGTCGTTAGAGGTGAAATCGCTGAGCATCGGTTTGCCATCCAGATCCGCCGGCAAATCCTTGATCTCGGCCACAGCCTGATCGACATCATTGTACAGGCGCTGAAATTGCGCCGGACTGGCATCATTATCAGCTTCTATTGTAATCAGGGACAATCCTTCCTGGCTTTGGGAAATGATTTCCTGGATCCCTTCCACGCCCTCCAAGGCCTCTTCGATGGGAATGGTCACATTGAACTCAACATCGCGGGCAGAAGCACCGGGGAAGACAGTTCGAATAATGATCTTATTCATTGAAATTTCGGGAAAGCCCTCTTTGCGCGAGCGGCTCGCATTCAGGATACCCAGCCCGAAAACAAACAGGATGGTAACACTGACGAGCATCGGGCGTTGTAAGAACCAGGCGGCAGTACGGGCTAGCATAATCTTGTCCGGTCCAATCCGGATGATACTACTTTTTCAAGCCACAACAGCGTGTAAAGCACAGGATGGCCCAATTTTGGTCCAGGTGGCAATAAAAAATGTAACCACAGCCAGGTCACACCCATCTGATGAAAAGCGTGTTTACAAACACTTTCGGCCTGGCAGTATGGCACAGGGCGTGCAAGCCAATTGAATGATAGCTCCAGAACATGATTTTTCGACTCTTCTCAAAGAGCTGCTGCACACCCGCGAACCTGTTTTAACAACCGGCCAGAAACTCGGCCTGGAGCGGGAGTGTTTGCGCATTCAACCGGATGGCAGTTTGGCCCAAACACCGCATCCGTACGATCTGGGTTCCAGTCTGACTCATCCAGCAATCACCACTGATTTCAGCGAATCGCAAATCGAATTCACTTCCCAAACGCACAGCCGGATCAGCCATTTGATGGCCGAACTGGAGCAGCTGCAAAATTTTGTATGCACGACCCTGCAGGGCGAACTGCTCTGGCCGCTCAGCATGCCCGCCAGACTGCCGCAAGACGAAAAACAGATCCCGCTAGCTCGCTATGGCAGTTCATCTCTCGCTCAGAAGAAAACTATTTATCGGCGCGGACTCGGTCTGCGCTACGGCCGCCGAATGCAGACCATTTCGGGTATTCATTATAATTTTTCGATCGGGCCGGCATTGTTTGATTTTTTGTATCAGAATTGGCAGGAATCCAGCCCGGCAAGCCCCGATCAGGATTCAGCCACCGCCAGGCAACAATTTCAAACGGATTTATACCTGCGCACGATCCGCAATTTTCTGCGGCTGACACCGATTTTACCATACCTTTTTGGAGCATCACCGGCTTTTGATCAAAGCTTTGTCTACGGCCGCGCGAATCAAATTGAGGCCCTGCATTTGCAAAAGCTGGGCGAAAATACATGGTATGGACCGCTGGCGACAAGTCTGCGGATGAGCGCGATCGGTTACACAAATGAACGTCAGAAAACTATCGCAGCCAATTACAATGATTTGACCCTTTTTATTGACAGCCTGCGTCAGGCATTGGTCACCCCTGTAGCGGAGTATAGCCGCTGGTCTGCATCCGAGGGTTTACAATTAAACGCCAATCTGCTGCAAATTGAAAACGAACACTACGCCCTTGTTCGGCCCAAACCGCTGCTCGGCAATGCCCGCACCGTTCTGGATGCCCTGGAGCAAGGCGGTATTGAATACATTGAAATTCGCGGACTCGATTTGAATCCCTTCACACCGATCGCGGTTGACAGCCGACAATTATATTTCGTTCATTTGCTCCTCTTGCATTGCATGTTTAATCGTTCCCCCTTATTGCTCGCTTCGGAAACAGAGCACTTGCAGCAGCAATTTCAGCAGGTGGTCGTAAATGGTCACCGTAACAATTGTATTCAATTAAACGGCGGTAGTCTGCGCGAATACGGCTTAATCCTGTGCGAACAACTGGAAACCCTCGCTTTTAAATTAGACCGTGAACTGGTATCTGACCAGTACCAAAACGCGCTGCATCATGCGCGTATATTATTTGAACACCCGGAAGAAACACCATCCGCTCGCTTGATGGCGGCCATCATGGAGCGTGGTGAATATCTGGATTTTGGCATTGCGCAAGCCAAAAAACACTGCCGCTATTTCGGCCAGCACATGCTAGCCGATGATATCATGGCTGAGTATTCCCGTCTGGTCACAAGGTCACACCAGGACCAGCTGCGCATCGAGCAGATGGAACAGGCCCATATCGCATGAACCGGGAAGACTATATACTGGCTGGATATGCAGATCTGGAGATTTCCACCCAAATCATCATCCGGGCTGCTTTGGCACGCAATATCAAAGTTGAAATTCTGAATCGCGAAGCCCAGTTCATTCGATTAAGCCAGGGGACCAACACGCAATTGATCAAGGAGGCCACCAAAACCGGCATTGATTCGTATATCACTTATCTGGCCATGGAAGATAAGCATGTATCCAAATTGCTATTAAAAGAGGCGAACCTGGTCGTTCCGGCCGGGGAGCGTTTTTTTACCGCTCAAACTGCTTTAGATTATTTATCCAAACGCTCCGGTGATCCAAAACTGCAGGAGGCAGAACGCTGGGTCATAAAACCCAATGCCAGTAATTACGGCAACGGCGTCCAGATTCTGCCTTTGAATCCTGATCCAGATCAAATCAAGACTGCTTTGGAGCTTGCCTTCCGCTTTGATCATTGTGTTTTAACCGAGGAGTTTATTCCCGGAGATGAATTTCGATTCCTGGTACTAGGCTCTCGATGCCATGCTGTCTGCCGGCGAGTTCCCGCGAATGTGACTGGTGATGGTCGCAGCACCATTGCCGAATTAATTGCGCTCAAGAACCAGGATGTTCGCCGGGGCACTCATCACCGTTTGCCCCTGGAAAAAATCAACGCTACCGATCCGGTTGTTCTAAATCACCTGCACAGCAATCAGCTGCACATTGATTCGATACCGCCAGAAGGCGAGCAGGTCTTTCTGCGTAAAAATTCAAACATCAGTACCGGGGGGGATTCGATCGATGAAACGGACAATATGCACCCGGCTTTTTTTGATATTGCAACAAGGGCGGCACAGGCAGCCGGTGCCCGTATTTGCGGTGTTGATATCATTATTCCCGAAAAAAACAGGCACCCGGATGAGCAGAAATGGGCCATCCTGGAGATCAATTTCAATCCCGTCCTGTTTATTCATGAATTTCCGTATCAGGGGAAACCAAGGCCGACGGGTGACGCCGTGCTGGATCTGCTCGGATTCCAATAAAAAGCAATAGCGATTTGCGCTCTTACTCTGCGCTTCAGGAACGAAAGCTATTTTTGCATTTTTTCGATGAATTGATCAAGCTCTTTCAGATTGTTTTCTTCCGGGTGGGACTGACTCAGTTCCGCTTCAATGGAAGAAAGATCATACGGTGCCAGCCTGGACTCGATGTGCTGCAAGTGATGCTGCAAACGGCCACGAATACGGGCCCAAAGGAGTACCCGGTGCTTTTCAATCAGATCTAGTTCTTCGTATTTTTTGCTCATAATTTTTCTGCTTCAGGACTTGCCGGGTTTTACAGACTTGAACTCCAGTACGCGCACAACATCCTTGTGCGGTATCTTGCGGCTTGAGTGCGGACCAGACATCCCGGTATACCAGCTGCCATCAGCTTTCTGTAAATCAAGCCAAAAAGAGAACAGCTGCACCCGACCGTTTTGGTTATATACGGGAAAACTGCCTAGAAACGCAAAAGCATCACCCAATGCTTCCAATGTATAACCGCCTCGCAGTTGAACCATTATGCGGCTGGGCCGGAATTCATACAACTGCCCCTGCTTTTTGCTGCTAACCAGGCTGCCGCTCCAACGCTCGATCTCAATGCGTTCAATATCCGCCAAATGGACTTCTTTTTGGTACTGAATGCCATCCTTGACATGGTTCAGCTTGAATTTCTCCGGCGCTTCAACTGGCAGCTCACCCTTAAGCTGGCGACCGTCACCAAGGGTCAGTAGTAACTCAATCAGCCAGGCTTTAGACTGCGATTGCTTGCTGTTCGCAGCACTCTCCTTGGCCGGGGTTTTGTCCGGATTTGCCTGATTCGGATCCTTTTGATCCATAGGTTCCTGATTCGTGATATGCTCAGGCCGGCTTTGCTTGAGGCTTAAACTGCTTTTGGTTTGCCTGGGCGTTTCTTTATTTTTTGTATCTGGCCAGACAGCGTCCTGGGGCAAAGCAAGCAGCATCAGGCCGACCGCAAGGAAAGAGCGGAAGCTGAGCGGGCAACTACTCATATAAAACCCCTCAGGGAAGCGGCAATCCGCTCCACATTATTGGCCGTCAGCGCAGGATAAGCCGGAATTGTAACGGCACGATGATAAAAACGCTCTGCGTTGGGAAACTCAAGCCGGGGGGCCTGGACTTGATGGTGCAACGGATTGAGACAGGCCCGTTCGACGCCAATTTGCAAGGATTTAAAATACCGTTCGACTTCATCATACTTGCGATGAAACAGGACCGGATAGTTCAAATAGGTATCATGATCCGGATCGCGATAAAAGCTCTCGTGTTTGCTACCCCGCAGGGTCTCCATGTATTTGCGGCCAATTTTGCGGCGGCGTTCCAGCATTTCCCCCAGTCGATTTAACTGATGGATGCCCATCGCAGCCTGAAAATCTTCTAATCGATAATCCCAGGCCAGTTGCCCGGGCTTGCGTTCCTTGTTGTCATAACGCATAGCGCCGATCTTCTTTTGTAGCCGTGGATCGGAATGCAGGATCATCGCACCATTACCAGTGGTGATCAAATCAAATTCACCCAGGCTACATAAAGCCACATCGCCTTGTTTACCCAGGTAGTCCCCGGTCGTCGCATCGGTTACTCCTGCCAACGCGGTAATGCACTCAATGATTTTTACACCCTGCTCGCGCAGGACGGCCACATCAAGCGGCCATGGACTGCCATAGCTGTGATCCAGCACAAAAAAGATACCGGTCCCGATGGCAGTGGTACTTTCCGGCTCGTTTGCCTCGTTTACAGAAGCAGCAGTTTGCCGGGCCTTGATTTGCTCCACACAGGCCGTTAGACTTTCCGTTGCCGGATGAAAGCTGCGCCGATCCAGATCCAGCAAGTGTATTTCAGCACCCAGATAGCGGCCAGCATCCAGCAGCGCCAGCGGCGCGACAGCCGACAGGATCAGGTGATCCCCCGGGCGCATGCCCAGGCCCATCATGGACAAATGGCCAGCGGCAGTCAGACTGTTAACTGCCAGGCTATGCCGATACTGAAACAGATTGGCAAATTGCCGCTCAAAACGTCGGGTTACCTCGCCGGAACCGAGACGATCCTCGATCAGGCAGTCCAGCACCGACTCCAGTTCCCTTTTGCCCAGGGAAGGACGATGCACTTCGATCGGTTTGACCACTTTTTCTGATTTATATAGTCTCACAGACAATGAACCCTGAATCCTGCATTTTCCACCCTGCCTGGAAACCAGGTCCAGCCGGATTATGTCACATAGATTGGTGTACGTACACCGCCAAATGTTCGCCGTCAATGAAAAAAAACGTCCGCCAGATCTTCAATCTGTTGGATCAATTTTTTTTCCGCCCCATAAGCTGGAAATTTAGTTACTGTTTGAAAGCGGTCAAATACCCCCCCGGAAATGTCTGAACGGGCTGGCTGGCCCACCGGACGGGTTTTGTTGCGATCAGCAGCCAGTACTTGAGCATCCAGGATCGGAATTCCGGAATAATCGGACAAATAGCGTGCCAGCAACTCGTGCTCCGGGGAAGGCACCGGGATAAAGGCGCAGGGCTGGCCCACATACCATGCTTCAAGCATACTGATACCAAAATAGCTCAGGAACAGATCACAATCAAACAAGTGATGATAAAACTCGCTTTGTTCCATAGAATCAAAATGAATATAGCTGATTGCAGCAGTCAGGTGATTCTGCAGGGCTTCACGGCCGCAGTGGACCAGTTCCAGCCGATTGTGATCAGCATCGCGGCTGGACCGTATTTCCTTTGCCAGACTGGACACAATACCCGCTATTGCACCGACAACAAATGGTCCGGAGTAGCAAAATATTTTGCTGCCCGATTCAAGCCTGTCTGAGTTGCCGGTTTTTTTCTGCGTCAGTCGTGCTTGCAGCGCCTCTTCATTCACCCACAGATTTGACACCCACTGATCCGGTTTCAGATCGGGATGCGGCAAGGTGTCATAATAAAGCACCCTTTCGTCTGTTTTTGCACTGTAGCGCAGCGGGTGCTGATTGTCCAGTGACAGAATAGCCGGTTCGCGGCCACCCGCTACCTGGATCAGTTTCAGCAAAACCGGAATCGCCAAATCTCGCAGATCAATAATCAAAAGTTCGTCCTGCTGTTCCGGGCGGCCGGCCAAAAGCACCCGCAGAAACGAATCGGTTTCGAGCAAAACGCCCTGCCCTTGCTGAACAGCATTCATGGCAGTAGACAAACCTTGCATGGAATCACTCAGATCAATGAGGGATACCGGCCACGACCTGCCCTGCAATATCCCGGCCAGGCGCTGCATGCGCTGATAATGGCCGGAGCCAAACCGCCCTCCCTGTGCTGTCCAGATCTGGATATTGGGCATAAAAAGCAGCGCTTTCTGACAATCAAAATACCGGAACCTAACGCGTATCCTGAATCCTGCGATCCTGCGTTGATCTTTGCACGATGTGCTGATTAAAGTGAAATATTTCCGGCTCCCGGCGGGCCAGGTCCATGACCTCGCCAACTCCGAAGTCAGGGCCCAGCCTTTGAAATACCTGGCGCACAACGTGCAGGTCCTCAGCGGTATCCACAGTCATACGCGGTGCCACCAGATCGGTGTAAGCGTATAGCAAAGGATGTGAGCGATGCACGTAATGAAACAGATCCGGATTGCGTTTGATATGTAAACTAACATGTTCGAGACAGCCCAGGTCCTCCGCCGGGGCCGTAGCAACCAGAGCCTGACAGCTGATTACCTCAACCGCCATCCCCAGGGGCAGATTGGAATAGGCAAACAGGGCCAGATTTTCTTTCTGGATCAATTCTAGTGACTCCCGGGCAATCGCGGCATCCACGCAGGGATTATCACCAGTCGCACGGACAATCCAGTCCGCCTTGTAATATGCAGCCGCTTGCCGGTAACGATCGCGCACATCCAGTTCGGAACCCAGAAAAAACTCCAGTTCATGCTGGTGACACCAGTCAATCAAGAGCACATCATTTTCCGGCACAACCACGCTGACCACATCCGCCCCGACCTTCTCCATGCGCCGGTAAATGTGCAGCAGCTGGGCGCTATCGTCCGCCTGTGGCAAACCGGCATAAATCTTGCCGCGCAAACGCGAAGAATTGCTGCGAGCCTGAATAAGCACCGCTGATTTGGGTTTTAGCGCAGTTAGAATCATACTATATAAAAGCTATCGACAATTTCAGCCAAAGCTCAAGTGCAACATTCTATCATTTGACAAACCGGGCACAATCCTGATTCTAACCAAAGTATGAGCGCACCGCAGGAACGCTACCGCAGCTGGCTGCCCCACGGCTTCGATTTTGAATCTGCCGCCCGAACAGCCAAAAGGCTGGAGCTGGAGCAATCCATTCGCCAGCTTTTCGCTGCCAGGCAGTACACCGAAGTAGCGCCGCCCTTGCTGGATTACGCGCACACATTCTCATTAACAGTGGCTAGCGCTCCCTTGACAGAACGCAGTTTCGAGTTTTATGGCAGCCATGGTGACAATCTGGCAATACGGTCCGATACAACAATTCAAATCATCAAGGCCTTTGCCAACCGCCGCCTGAGTGCCAGTTTACCGGCGCGTTTTGGATGCATTCAGTCTGTGTACTACAATCAACCATGGGGCGCCGGACACCGCCGTGAAGTCCACCAGGCCAGTCTGGAACTGCTGGGACCCGGAACGGAACGCTTCCTGGAAATCCTGGCTATGAGCCGTGCAGTGTGTGCGCTTTCGGGCCGTGAACTGCAAATCGTATTTGGTGATGCCCGTTATGTCAGCCATGTTCTGGAGTTTATACCGATGGAAAAGCGCAGCATGGCCGCCCTGCATTTCTACAACAAGGACGTGCATGAGCTGCAGCTGCTAGCCGAGCACCTGCAGTTGAATCCGCAGCAAAAATCAATCCTTTGTGAAACTCCTCTGATTACCGGAAACGCTGCAGAGGTGCTGCCACGGTTGAACCAGATTTGTAACACCCATCCAGAGCTATTAAAAATACTGGCCGATGCCGAATCTGTTCAGGATGTACTCTTTGATTTTAGTCTGGTGCGTGAACTATCCTATTACACTGGTCCGGTTTTTGAGGGTTATATCGAAGGGGCAGCCGACCGAATCGCCAGCGGCGGCATCTATGATGAATTGCACCGACAGTTCAGTGACACAGATCTGAGCGCTTGCGGTGCCGCATTGAACCTGACGGCTCTTTTGGACGCAATATTATAGAGATCCTGTTCTTTGTTGAGCAAGATAACAAACGAGGAAAAAGTATGAGTGCAAAACTGGTTGTGGGTACCCAATGGGGCGACGAAGGCAAAGCCAAATTTATTGATTACCTGAGTAGTGAAATCGATATCATCGCCAGATACCAGGGCGGGGCCAATGCCGGACACACCGTCAAAGTAGACGGAGAAACCTGGGTATTTCATTTAATGCCCAGTGGTATCCTGTATCCCAATACGGTGTGCGTGATCGGTAATGGTGTTGTGCTGGATCCAGCTGCCTTGAAAACTGAACTGGATTACCTGAAAAACCGGGGGATCGATCACAAAAACCGCCTGATTCTATCGGATGCCTGTCATCTGGTCCTGCCGTTGCACAAGGATATCGATGCCGCGCGCGAATCGGCGGCGGCTGGCAAAAAGATTGGGACCACCAAACGCGGTATCGGAGTTGCCTATGGAGACAAGGTTACCCGTATCGGCCTGCGTCTAGGCGATTTATTGGACAGCGAAATTCTGAAGGAGCGCCTGGAACACCTCATAGAGGTTAAAAACCGGGTATTGAAAGAGATCTATGGTCTGCCGGCAATTGATTTTAACACCAGTTATGATGAACTGGCACGACTGGGCGCAGAATTTGCTCCCATGATCAAAAACACTTCGGTCTATTTAAATGACAACCTGGCTGCCGGCTCTACTGTTTTGCTGGAAGGAGCTCAGGGGACCGGACTGGACATTGATTTTGGCACCTACCCGTATGTTACTTCCAGCAATCCGACAACCGGCGGAGCCATCAGCGGCAGCGGGATCCGCTTTCAGTATCTGAAAGAAGTCATCGGGATTTGCAAGGCCTATGTCACCAGAGTGGGAGAAGGCCCCTTTCCGACAGAATTACTGGATGAAAGCGGAGAAAAACTGCGCCAGGCGGGCAATGAATTCGGCGCAACAACCGGCCGGCCGCGCCGTTGCGGATGGTTTGATGCGGAAGTACTGCGCCATGCTGCCCGGGTAAATGGTTTAACCTCCCTGGCTTTGACCAAAATCGATATCCTGTCAGAATTTGCTGAAATCAAAATTGCTACTGGATATACCCGCAATAGCACACCACTGGAGCATATGCCTTCCAGCGGACTTGAAAAAGTGGACGTCACCTGGGAAACTATGCCTGGCTGGCAGACCGATATTTCCAAAGCGCGTAAAATGTCCGATCTGCCGGATAACTGCCGGCGATATATTGACCGGCTGGTTGAGCTTGCCGGAGTTCCGGTACAGTTTATTTCCGTTGGCCCGGGTCGGGAAGATACAATTGTGGTCTAGGGTCGGTCTGCATCAGCAGGATTTTAATTGTAGGGCATCTGCTCTCGTGCGACCTGGTCTTCTTCGCAGCCTGCCATTGGAGACCTGAGACTGGCTGTGATTCAACAAAGCCGGTCATCAAGCCGCAGTCCGATTACATACTCCTGATTACCGCCCCGGCCCTTGATTGCAGCCGGTTGGCGCGCCAGACACACAAACCCCTGCTCTGTTACCCAATTTATAAAACTGTTCAAGATATCTGCAGTAATAGCCGCATCATCAATAATACCGTTGTTTGTCGCTGCCGAGTTTTCAAATTGCGGTTTTAGCAGCAACACCAGATCCAGACGAAAATCAAACTGGATCCGATTTTGAAACCCGGACGCTTCATCGCCCGGGTTTCCCGGTTGCTTGCTCGGCTCAGCAGGAATCTGCAATCGCAAACCTGTGCGTATCTCTCGGTGTAAATTCAGAATGGACTGCACCACGGTCCGCAGGGACATGAAAGCAATATCGCACACAATACACAAACAAGGTGCCAGCTGTAGCTGCTGCAGGAATTCCGGGCCAAACCAATCCAGTTTCATATGGCGTACATTGTGCTTTTCCAGTAAATGAATGCGCGGGTCCTGGCGCAGCTGGTAATCAAAAATACCCTGAGCGACATCAATTGCGTAGATTTGATGGGCCCCCCGTTCAATCAATACCTGGCTAAATCCGCCATGGGATGCTCCCAGGTCCAGACACACATGTCTGTGCGGTTCGAACCAGTCAAAGCTTTGGTGATCGAGGGCCCCGAGCAGTTTCCAGGCCGCCCGGCTGACATACTGACGGCTTTCCTTGATCCGGATAGTATCGGTTGGTCTGATACTCTGGCCGGCCCTGGTTTCGATAGACTCGTTGATTAAAACCTGGCCAGATAAAATCAATCCCCGAGCTTGTTTTTCTGCATAACCTGTTGTGAGCAGATACTGCAGTAAAGTTTCACCCATTTGACATTTTCTGTGTTACAGACCCGGCTCTGCAGATCAATGGCGCCGGGTCGCTATCCAGGCCGGCAGTTTAACCCAGAATTCATGATTAGCGCTTTGATCGAAACCGGCGGCCATTTTCTGCAAGTCACTAACCAAAGCCTGGATCCATTCCCTGCTTTTTTCAAGTCCCAGTAGCGCCGGGTATGTCCATTTACCGCGGGCTTCATCCTTTCCGGTGGCCTTACCCATCTCGGCCGATTGACTGGTCACATCCAGCACATCGTCTGTAATTTGAAATAGCAGCCCGAGACTGCGGCCGTATCTGGCGCTCAACTCCTGTTTTTCAGGGGCATAACCAGCGAGGATCGCTCCAATCCGGATGGAGGCTTCAATCAGAGCAGCTGTTTTCAGGGCATGGATCTGCTCCAGCTCACTCAGTGGATGCAGGGTTGCAGTCTGTTGGTCGCCGCTTTTTTCATGCAACAAATCCAGGTATTGACCGCCAACCATACCGCTGATTCCGGCAGCCCGGGCCAGTGTGCGGTGAATTTCAACTTGTTGATCATCCGGTATGGAATCCGGCATTTCCGTCAGGAGATAAAAAGCGTATGTATTCAGGGCATCGCCAGCTAATATCGCTTTCCATTCATTGAATTGACGGTGAACTGTCGGTTGACCACGCCTGAGATCATCATCATCCATTGCCGGCAAATCATCATGGATCAGAGAATACGCATGGATGCATTCCACGGCACTGGCCGCCAGCATGCAAGCCTGGTGCCAATCCTGATCCTCAGGACCATGACCCATTTTAAAACCGCTGGCATCGGTATGCTTTTCGAAGCCGGCCGCCTGCAAACAAAGGACCGGGCGCAGCCGTTTACCCGGTGCCAAAAGAGCATAACTGATCACTTCAGCCAGATCAGCCGGCGCCTGCGAGCGCAACGCAGGCTGAATTTCGGCCGACAGAAAGGACTCAAAAGACTGAATCAAACTGCCCGCCAGGTCATTCCAGTTGACAGTTTGATTATTCATGACGCTTATTCAGCCAATCAGATCCGAATCTTTGAAGAAGAAGGCAATTTCCTGCTGCGCATTGTCGTCTGAATCGGAACCATGAACGGCATTGGCTTCCTTGCTTTCGGCGTACAACTTGCGAATTGTATTGGCTGCCGCTTCAGCCGGATCTGTTGCTCCGATCAAATCACGCCATTTTTGCACCGCATTGTCCGCTTGTAGTGCGGCAACCATCACCGGACCGGAAGTCATAAATTTGCAGAGGTCATTGTAAAAAGGTCGTTCCTTGTGGACAGCATAGAATTCTTTTGCCTGGCTGTCAGATAATTGCAGTAAGCGCAGGCCCAGGATGCGAAATCCTTCGCTTTCAATACGATCAATGATCTTGCCGGAATATTTATTGCGGACTGCATCCGGCTTGATAATAATGAAGGTTCTATTCATAAAGGATGGAAATGGGATCATTCACAGACTGTCAATCAAAAAGCAGCCATTCATAAAGCCGGCTGGATAGATCGGCCAGTGTTTTTTCATGAGTGACGATTTCAAATCCACCCAGACTTTCCGGGGCATACAAAAACGCCCAAATACGCCAAAGGCCAAACAGGGCCAGACACATAAAAAACCAGATGGTAAGCCGGCCGGTTTTTTGGCCCAGGTGTTGCACCAGTCTGTTGATGCGATGTGAAAAAGCGCTGAGGGCCAATAGCCCAAATAAGGCGGCAACCGGAATCCCGAAGGGGTTGTAATACCAGGATGCGCGCCATTCCAGATGGAAAAAAGCAATCACCGACCGGGTCAGGCCACAGCCAGGACATGGCAGGTGCGTCGCGTTGTACATCCAGCAAATAGAATACCCGCCGCTACCCAGTCCCAAAAGCGGCAGGATGACCACACTGCCCAGCGCGGCAACCGAGATCCATTGCAGCTGCTTGAGCGCCGGCGACTGTGTTTGAAATAACGGCCGATTGAATAACCAGGATTGCATAGCAAATGAGTACCAAGGTCCATTTTTTGCCCGCTCTTGATCAGGGTAAGTCTTTTTAAACACCTGATTTGGACACGGACAGTCGCTGAATTGTATCTGGCAGGCGAGCCACAGGCGCCCGGTACTTCGCGCAGCTACCGGCCTTATTGGGATACTTTGCAAAACAGTGTAATCAAATCCCCGCCGTGAGAAGGGGCATTCTATTTGCACAATATCAATTCTCACAGATGGCTCGGTAACCTGTTGGGCAGTCCTGCATCCTGGACTGCTTTCAGGATTTATAACTCCGCAGCGAATGATTACCCAAAAAGTCCAGCCAAACGCTCCAAAATGACCCACGTGATGGTCGATAATCTGTCTATGGCCCGCTCGACACTCTGGGAAAGCCTGCCTTTATTTCAGGACGAGGAAGATCAGGATATCTTTGATAAACTGAAAACATGTCCTGTCTTTCAGGATCTGCCAACCCGTGGGCTGGCCGTTGTAAAAGACCGCTGTCATTTGCGTCAATACAAGGAAAACGAGCATGTTTTTCGTGCTGGAGAACCAGGCGTCGGCATGTACATTATCCTGGAGGGTCAGGTGGAGATCTACCGCAAGGAAGGCGAATTAAAGCGGCAATTTGCCATTCTGAGTGAAGGCGAATTCTTTGGTGAGGTGGCCTTGCTAGAGGACCTGCCTCGCACAGCATCTGCCCGCGCACTGGGCTACTGCCGCTTAATGGGGTTTTTTCGGCCGGATCTGATGACCTTGTTCCAGCGCAAACCGCGACTGGCCAGTCTGATCCTGATGAATATGGCCCGCTTGACCGCGCATCGTCTAATCAATACCAACCAGGCTCTGGAAGACTGCCAAAAAACTATGCATGCCAGTGGCCAGAGTGAACTGGACCGCTTGTCCCTTGTCAATCCAGGCCAACTGGTGGCCGGCACAGCGGATGATTAGGCCATGCACACTCGCAACATAGACTTATCAGGACTATTTGTTCAGCTTGTTTTTTTAAGCCTGGTCCTGGGCTTTTTCTTGATTATCATGAATGGTCTGGCCAGTCTCGCGATGGCCTTCATGATCGCCATTCTGCTCAGCTTCCTGTTGAACCCGCTGGTAAATTTTGTAGAAAGCATCGGGCTGCCCCGGATTGCCGGAGTGCTGCTCAGCCTGACAGTGTTTATATTTTCTTTGTATTTATTCTGGATATTGATTTGGCCATGGGCGCAGTCAGAGTTCAGCCGCTTTTTGGAACCGGATCAAATGGTGGTCTATCAACAGCGCATTGCAGATCAACTAACTACCCTGCGCACCAGTCTGCAGGATTTTGCTCCGGCGAGCGTTTTGAGTGAGCTGGAGTATAAAAATGCGTCTGTACGGTTACAAAATCTGGCAGAATCATTATTACCACACGACTTTGGGATTATCGGCGATCTGGTAACCTTGATAATGATTACTCCAATTCTTTTGGTCATCATGCTGCTGCAAGGAGATCAGATTTATAAAAGGATGATGAGTATGGTCCCGAATCGCTATTTTGAAATGGTGCTCTCCCTGATTGACACGATCCAATCGCAGATTCGAAAGTATTTGCGCGGACTGGGCTTGCAATGGCTGCTCTTTGGTTTCGTCTTTTCTATGGCACTCTGGATCGGCAAGGTACCGTACGCTTTTATATTAGGTTATATTGCGGCCAGCTGTAATATCATCCCCTATATCGGACCAGTCCTTGGTGTAATCCCGTCGCTTGTGATTGGCATCATTCTACCGGAAGCCAGTATCAGTGCGGCATTGATCGCGCTGGTTGTAGCCCAGCTGTTTGATAATGCCTTTATCCAGCCGGTGATCCTGGCTGGTTCTGTGCAGCTGCATCCGATCATTGCCATCTTGACGTTAATCACCCTGCAGCAGTATCTGGGAATCATTGGTATGGTCATCGCGATTCCCTTTGCCAGTATTGTGATGGTCTCCATTCAGATCCTGTACCGCCAGTTAAAAGCCTACGGCATCATTTAGAAGTCACTGCAGCCATTCAAATGCTTTCTGGAGATACTCACGTCCATTGCCTTCAATACAGTTTCCATGCGCTATAATTATACGTTCAAAATCCCACTGCATCAATTGCTGTAGCGAATCACGGGCCGCTCGCCGATGCCAGACCGAAAGCCGTAAATCGAGCGGTACTCCGCCTTGCGGGCCCTCGACGCCAATGATGCGCTTGAGCCGGCGCCAGAACCACCCATCGTTGCCTGTATCATGATTCTGGATATAATCTGTGAGGATAAGTGTTTTTGTCGATCGATGCCAAAACATCATTTCGGGCAGGATGGCACTGCCCCGAAAGTATATCTGTTCAATATGCGGCTGCCAGGGGGTTTCCGCCGTTTCATCCAGAATACCGCTAAAATGAAGTTCGGGCCGCTTTTGTTTTAATTTTGAAACTCCCCAGATTTGCGCTTCGGGAAAATGCTCCTGCCAATGGCCGATATAAAGGTGGTGAAATGCATTTGGAGCGACTAAAAAAGCCGTCGACCCCAGAACTTGTAGCGCTGCTAACTGCTCTTTTGACGGCCTGACCGGTGAATGCAGCCACAAGCGTTGATCCGGCAGGCGTACGATCGTCATACGCAGCGGGAACGGGATTCCAAAGAATCGGATCGATTCCCCGTCCATTGTCCATATGTCGGGAGCAACGGTATGCAGCATAACTAACAAAAAGAGTTTGCCGATCAGGATCAAGTTTCTTTTCACCAGCAAGCAAGCAAACAAACACGCGCACATTCCCGTGGATTGCCTCCTTTCCCTGCTTGATCCTGCTGCTCACAATCCAGTTCAGGGCCAGGCACGCAGCTTTATACGGCTTTGATTGTTATACTACAGTGCTATACATTCTCGATGCACAATAGCTTGAGCCCTGCGCCCCTGGATTCTGCAAGTCTGTTTAGCCAAGGCCGGGAATTGTCGATACCTTCCATATCGAGTATCGGACGGTTCATGATGCCTGCTAGCCGTAGTCTGACAGTACATATGCATAACACCAATCCTGGAAAACACAGCCGGACCATCGTGGCCATAATGGCCGCTGGGCTGCTTTGCCTGATGCAGACTATGGAAGCCAGTCCCCGGTTTGGTCAACAGAATGCTGCTGATCAAATCGAAATCAGCCAAAATATGATCGATTTGTACAAGGGGCGTCTGCGGCTGTTACCCGTTGATCTATTTGAAAAAGAACATGTTTGGTACAGCCGGGGCGCGAACAGCCTGCTGGATCAAAGACGGTTCCTGACCAAAACACCATTCAACACTGGCAAAGCCTGGGACAGCGAAAAGGCGCTGCTGAAGGCACTGGGCAGCAGTGGTACAGCATTCCGCTACAGTCTTTCTGTGCAGACAGCGTTTGAGACACCTGGCCGGGACAGCTACCAATTACTTTTGCGCAACCCCCAACCGCTGCGGGGGCAGTTGATGCGCATGTCCGTTTGGGTTCACAGTAATGATTACCGGCATGTGCTGTATGCCCTGTTTCGTAATGCGAGCGGTCAGGTGGTCAAACATCGTCTGGGCCGTCTGCAATGGCACGGCTGGCGGCGGATTGAGTCTGATCTACCGGTTAGTCTCTATTCGCGCGGGTCGCGCATCGAACAGCGTTACACCCATTTCTTTAATGGTTTTTTGCTACAGTCAGATCGCAATGAGCATCCAGGACAAATTAACCTTTTATTTGATAACCTGCTTGTCTTGAGTGATATGCAGGAGCTACAATATCCGGGCGCCGAAGTCCAGGATGCATGGCCCTGATACGACGTACGGCAGGGCGGCCTGGCGCTGCAAGTCGCTGATTATTCCGTAACCCTTTGCGACTGTATCAGGAGCCGGCATTTTTATACTTGATTGCCGTCGCCCGCGCCTTCCAGGTGCCTTTGTTGTACACAAATAAAAGAATAGTATAGGCATCGATATCAAATGAGTAGTTAATGATCTCGTCGCCGCCGAGTGCCTTTGCTTTGGCATACAATGCGCTATAGCCATTGCCGCCTGTGGCAACCAGCCCCAGGATGGTCGTGACTTCTCCTTCGGCCTCGACCGTCCCCAGGATCGTAAAGTCCGCTGTTGTAATAGTGTAACGGGTATCAAAATTCTGCATCCCTGGCGCACGCACATTGGTATAGATACAGGCCGAAAGGGACAAAATCGCCAGAGCGATTACCCCCAGCCTTGCCGCTAGTTTGATTTGCCGATGTATTTGCATTCTTTGCCTCTGCTTTTATTTATCAGTCGTCCCCAAACCATTCATGGTATTTGGGACGTAGAACGCAATTTGAAAGCAAAGCTCCCAAATTGCTCACACCTTGCCCCATTTCAATAGAAATTTCGCCGGTGCCAACCCGTCCGGTGTTACACAGATCACAGGCAGTCAAAAAGCCGGCTTATACCAGCTGAGAACAATACGTTGACTAAAAGACGTAAACAAACAGTGCTAGTTCACTCTTTTTTTTAAGCCTAAGGGCCTGAAAAAGGCTGGCCCATCAACGAATGATTGACCAGCCTGTTAACCCGGGATAGCGGGGGTTACTGAACGGCTTTTGCGTCTTGCGCAATGCGCAGGTAGAATCCCTCTACGTCGTAATACGCATTCCCGGAATACATCGTATTCGAAATCTGCAGGTGATCCAGTCCGGTAGCATACCATGAATGCGACACTTCTCCTTTATACGTGCCCCATTTGGATGAGGAAACCGGGACAAGGCCATCATTGGCGGAACTATGCACTGCAGATGCGACCCCGCCAGCCCAGCAAGCCGGATGAGTCAGCCACATTAGTGGATGCTGGATCGGATCGGCCCAGGCCATTTTAGCGGCCCAGGAAATATACTTCACGCTGGAAGCGTTCGGAGTATATTGATTAAATTGACTGAGACCACTGGTTGTCAGCGCATTCATGGCATTCAGCCCATCCTGCTGACTACCGCTCCAAACAAGACGGGTCAAGGCTTCCAGTACATCAGCCACAAAGGGCTCTAGCCAGTTGGGCAGCACGGTTTCAACAATATCAGCAACGGGGCTGCCGCGATGAGGGGTGCTCAGGGTGGTCAAGCTGCTGACTTTAGCGGCCATACCCAGGTTGGCGATCATATAGCGCGAATCCAGTCCGCCCTGGCTATGACCAATCACATGCACTTTGCTGTAGCCATTGGCCGCCATCCAATACAAAATTTTTGACTTCATCTGAGCGGCCCGGTCCTCATTGGAACCCAGCGCTGATTTGGTGGGCGCATAGACACTGGCGCCCTCTGAGCGCAAGTAGTCGTCCATTCCCCCCCAGTAGTTGGCTATACTGACGACCCCGTTGGAATCTTCGCCCCAGCCAAAGAGACCATGAGACAGCACAATGGGATGTGTTCCATCCAGTGGTTTGGCTGCCGAGCCGCCGCCACTGGCCATTAGCGGTGCATGGACCGCAAAAAGGGTGATTACTGCGGTACATAAAGCACCGCCAAGAGTTGTTTTCATATGAACCTCAAAATAGTCCGGTACGTACCATACCGTGACTGCTGATTTATTTTAAGGTGTCTCTGTCGTGACAGAAAGCCCGGATTAGAAAGGAACCAGCCATATTGACTGTAATCCAGACTCGCCTACTACCGGATACCGGCCTCGGAACCTGCCACTTTGTGCCATATACTGACAGACTGTCAAGAAAAATTGGCTTTTTTTATGCGGACCAAATAAAAACTACAGGCCGCGAGCTTGCGTATCTACCTCAGAAGCCCAAGAGATCCCTGATCAGACCGGGCTTGCCGCGACAACCGCATCAATGCCCCGCACACAGATCTATTTGCAGGTATTGGAGTATCATGCTCCTTGTTTAAAAAGTGGGGGGTTGAATCATTGAATCAGTTGCCGTTACGACGCTTCTCAAATACCTTGCAGAGATAATAACCGGGCCAGATATGAATGAAAGTATATTAGTGATAGACGACTCCAATATGATTCGATCAGTCACTAGCCGCATTCTAAGGGAACAAGGCTACAATGTCACCAGCGTTGAGAATGGCCTGGAAGGATTGAAGCAATTAAAAAGCAGCCGCTTCGACCTGATTCTATGTGACATTAACATGCCTGAGCTCGATGGCATCAGTTTTACCCAACGGCTAAAAGGCTCCCTGGAATTTCAGGAGCAAAGTCATATTCCAGTTATCATGCTGACAACAGAAACAGATCAATACCTGGAGGACCAGGCCAGGCAGTCCGGGGCACTGGCATGGATGGCCAAGCCATACAAACCGGAGCAGCTGCTGCATATTGTACGCCAGGGACTCGACTTTGTCCGTAACCAGGTCAAGCAGCCATCATGAACACCCAACCAGGCAGAATTTTGCTCATCGAGGACGACCCCTCGCAATTGCTGATGCTCAAGCGGTCTGTCGAACCGCTGGGCTTTCAGGTGAAGACCAGAGATACGGTCAAGGGCGGCATTTTTACCATCCGCAACTGGGAGCCGGACCTGGTACTGATGGACCTGAACTTTCCCGATGGGACCAGTATGCAGATTCTGGAAATGTACAAAGAAGACCCGCGTCACCGTAACACAGTTTTTATCCTGATTTCAACCAATGATTCTCATCAGGCGATTACGGAAGCCCTGTCTAACGGGGCCCTTGATTTTGTCACCAAGCCCTTTCATCCCGTTGAGATGCAGCTGCGCGTTCAAAACTGGATGCGCATCAAACTGGAATCAGACAAATCCCGCAAAGAAAGCGAGCTTTTTGGCCGCTTTATCTCCAAAGATGTTGCCAACGGCATTATGGACGGTTCTCTGACGAGTGAAATCAGGGGCGACCAGACTGAAGCCACTATTTTATTTTTTGATCTGCGCGGCTCGACCAGCATCGCAGAGACGCTTGAGCCCGATCAATTCGCCCGCTTTTTAACCGAACTATTTACGGATATCTCCGATATCATTTTTGGATTTCAGGGCTCGGTAAACAAGTTTTTAGGCGATGGCCTTTTATGCACTTTTGGCATTCCCCAACGCAACAATCGCAACTGCGAACAAAGCGTCAAGGCGGCCCTGGCCATCCGCCAGCATTTTACCAACTACAATCAAAACGCACTGCCTGAGTTTTTAAACCAGCCAATCCAGTACGGGATTGGTATTGCCAGCGGCACTGTATTTGCCGGCAACTTTGGCTCGGTGCATAAAATTGAATATGCTGTGCTGGGAGACCCGGTCAATGTAGCCGCCCGTTTGGAAGCCCTGACAAAGCGCGCTAATACGGATATACTGATCGATGGTTCTACCCATGATGCACTAGCGGCAGATTACCAGTTTCGCAAGTATCAGGTCAGGCACTTGCGGGGCAAGGAGCAAGATGTGCGGGTATATGGTATTGAAGGCCCACTGACAGCTGCAGGCACCGATGTTATTTTTTTCCAATAGCGGATCTATGAGCCTCGTGTGTCAGGGCAACTGTTTAGCGGTCTGAACCTTTCGCCCGGCCCCGCCCCGATTGCAAATGATGCTTTACAGCGCCAACCAGGGAGCGGTCCTGTTCAGACGGTCTGCCACACAAACAGGCAGCATTTCTGTGACAGGATCATCATCTTCCTTGCTGGAAAACCAGTTTCAATTGGGGTGCCTCGAACATCGTAGAGACTGCAATCACCGGCTCCTCTAATGGAACTTGATTGCCATAGCGTTCGCGCATCAGCTGCTGAACCAGAGGATGGCTGAGATCAAAATCCTGCAGGCGCTGTAATTTACCGGGTTCGATATGCAGGACATGTTTCCAGGTTTTCCAGACCAATTCGGTGCAATAGATACGTTCATCATCCCAGCTAAAGTACAGATCGTAGTTGCGACCCAGGAATTGACTGGCATATTTCTTTAGTTCCCGGATTTTTGCCGCCTTCAGGTGTTTTTCTCTATTTAGCAGGCGTTTGACAACAACATGCCGATTCACACCACGATCGAGAAACTGGCCCAGGGGAGTGATGCGCACCGGCTGCACGGCTTCGATCACCTGCCATTGATTCGCATGCCATATAGCCATGCCCACATGAGTATAGCGGGACTTCGTCGCTAGTTGCAACGCCAGGGCCTGACGAGACCTTGTTTCCTGGAATAGCAGGTCGCCCTCCTTTAATACGGATTGCAGGTCCTGCGCAGCCAGGCCAGCAGTCAGGCTCACGGTTAGCCAGACTACCCCGGACAACCCGAAATAAACCGGGCGCTGTTTCCGATTATTTTTGCCTTGCATTGATTTTGATCGCTATCAGGCGCGTGGTTTTTATGGCACTGACTGACTGGCTGGCAGCTGGTCCCCAATGGCGTCGCTTGTCCAGCAGTTTTGAACCGGCAGATGTCCGTAAAATGCAGGACGGGAATATATGCAGATATCCTGTCTGGGTTTTCCTGCCAGAGAACAGCTAACGCACATATAACATTGGCTGGAATGCAGCTTCCAATGGGGAAGACCCGGTCCCGCTCCGATTCGCAAGCTGTTTAGCGTTCGATTTGCTTTACATGCAAACATGAGCTGGAAGCTTGCCGTTTGGTGGAACAATCGAGCTGGATCGACTCATTACCGAGCCGGAATACCAGGCACTGCAACAGGACCGCCGTCTACAGCGGATGAATATATGCTGACAGATGCATCGATGGAACCAATAGTGCATCGTGAGCGCTGCTACCGTTGCTTTAGACCGGCGCAAACCTGCTATTGCAGGGATATTATTCCCGTCCGTACAAACGCCCGTTTTATTTTCCTTTTACATCCCCGCGAGGCCTTGCACCAGCGGACAGGTACGGGCCGCCTGACTCATCTAAGCCTGCCGGGTTCCAGACTGTTTGTCGGTCTCGATTTTGCCATGAATGCAGAATTGATGGACCTGGTTTTTAACGATCATTTCCAGACAATGCTGCTCTATCCCGGATCAAGCGTGCAGACAGCCCCGACAATAAACGCGGCTGCTACTCAACGAGACGAGCGACCCTACCTGTTCATCGTGCTCGATGCAACCTGGCACTTGTCTCGCAAACTGTTGCGCCTCAACCCATGGCTGGAGCAAATACCCCGTGTCGGCCTGGCCGGAGTGTATCGAAGCTCCTTTCGCATCAAACGGCAGCCAGGGTTCGGCTATCTGGCCACGATCGAAGCGGTCTGCTTTCTCTTGCGTGAATTTGAACAGGAAAAGCTGATACGCCTGCAAACAGATCCGGCCAAACTTTTATTGGTTTTTGAGAAAATGGTTTCTGTGCAGGAATCGTTTATCCAGGGCCGCGGCTCTCCATACAGAGCTCCGACCAACCCGCCAGAGTGAATCTGTAAAGCCGGAACCCAGGCGACCTTGAGCGGCTCGTAATTGCATCCAGCCACAGTCCGTATGCCGGATGACCGGCAGATCATAGCGATGTTTGCAATACCTGAAAAAGAGTTACAACAGATTATCATTTGTACCGATCATAAAGAATGGCCGGCGGCCGTGTTGTGAGTCCAATGAATTGCTTGAGACATAATCTATCGATTTTAGGCTGTATCCTCCTGTTTGGCTCCTTCCAGCCTATGCTAGCGAACACACTGCGTCGCGATCCGCGCGGTGAGCTGACAATCAACCAGGTCAGCCGCTACAC
>JAGRNA010000291.1 GCA_020441005.1 Leptospiraceae bacterium | reverse complement strand
TTTGAACGCATCCTGCATTCGGCCGGCCAAAGCTACCATGATCTCATCCGCCTGCGCACGAATGCGCTCAAGGATTTTGTGGATGCGGTGGTCTACCCAGGCAAGGTCGCCCAGCTGCAAAAACTGATCAAATGGGCCAGCACCAAAAAAATCGCGCTGGTACCGTTCGGCGGCGGATCCTCGGTGGTCGGCGGACTGGAAGCCTTGCGCGGCCGCGGCCAGCGAGCTGTGCTCTCTGTGGACCTGACGCGCATGGACCACTGCCTGGATCTGGATGAATACAGCCGCACGGCGACATTTGAAGCCGGCATTTACGGTCCGCGACTGGAGGCCTGGCTCAATGAGCGCGGTTTCACATTAGGTCATTTCCCCCAATCATTTGAATACTCCACTCTGGGCGGTTGGGTGGCCGCACGCAGTGCCGGCCAGCAATCTAACCATTATGGCAAAATTGAGGAACTGCTGGTCGCCCTGGAAATGATCAGCCCCAAAGGCGAGCTCAAAACCCTGCGCGTTCCAGCCGGAGCCACTGGTCCCGACATAAACCAGATTGTGGCTGGTAGCGAGGGCCTGCTGGGTATCATTACCAAATCCACGGTGCATGTGCATCATCTGCCCGAGGAACGGCGCTACGCAGCCGCCCTGTTTCCTGATTTACAGCATTGTGTTGATTTCCAGCGCGAACTGACCGGCAGTTCTCTCGACATGGCCATGATTCGCGTTTCCGATCCCGAGGAAAGCCGGCTGTTTGAGATGCTGGCCAACGCCGGGAAAAGCGGCCTGGCACACGCCTTCAAGCAAAGGCTGGCGCGGCAGGTTTTGAAGTTTAAAAATATCAATAGCGGCAAGTGCCTGGTCATGCTGGGTATGGACGTTGAAGAGCATACGGCCCGCCGGCAAGATGTGGCCGTTCGAGCGCTGGTGCGGCGCTATGGCGGTTTTTTTGTGGGCCGGGCGGCCGGCGAAAAATGGAAGCAGGGCCGCTTTAATATGCCCTTTTTACGCAACCACCTGATGGAGGTTTCTATCGGCATTGATACCCTGGAGACTGCGACCAGTTATAGCAATGTGATCCGCCTGCACGACGCCGTCATCGCAGCCCTGCGCAGCGCGGTGCCCTCGGCACTCGTGATGTGTCATCTAAGCCATAGCTATCACGATGGCGCTTGCCTGTATTTCACAATTATATTCAACATGAGTAGCAGCGATCCGGTAGCGCAATGGCGCAAACTGAAAGAGGCAGCCAATCAGGCCTTGATGAAAAACGGCGGCAATATGAGTCATCATCACGGTATCGGCGTGGATCACAAGTCAGGCTACCAGAAACAAAACACAACAGCGAACCTGAGCCTTTTACGGGCTATGAAGCGCGAGCTGGATCCGGTCGGTATCCTGAACCCCGGCAAACTGTTCGACTAGATCGAAACGATTTCCATTTCTAGCGCCTGCAAAAACCCTCCATGGTCTTTTCCGGCGCGCGTTTTTTGCGGCCATTTGGCCGCCCCGATTCCTTCCGCGACGTCCT
>JAGRNA010000005.1 GCA_020441005.1 Leptospiraceae bacterium | reverse complement strand
ACAATCGCGTTTGTCGGCTTTTCGTTATAACGATGCAGTATAATAACATCATCCATGGTTGAATCCTGTGGACTGGAATCCACAATCAACTCCACGTCGCGAATACCCTTACGAAAGTTGTCGCGCACAGTCTTGGAGACGACCATTGTGAGTTGCCAACTATTAACATCGTTCGGGTCTGAGCCCTTTTTATCGAAGTACAAGGCCAGGCTTTTGCGACGTGAACCCACAGCGCGGCGCTGATCCGGATCGGCGCCATAAATAAAATCAAAGTGGGTCAGTTCAATACCTTCCCGGTTTTGAAAGCTGATGTCCTTTGTTTTTACGCCGACCGCGCTGGCCTTGGTGTTCTTGTCCTTGATCAGAGCATTGACTTCATCGAGGGTTCCCAGACCAATCAGGATGTTATCGCCGCTTTGTTTATCTGTTTCCTTGACATAGCGCACATAGGTATTGCGCGGGGTGTATTCAATGAACCGAAAGGTTTTCTTGAAATCAAGGCGACCCTTTTCATCAAACTCTTGCTCTAGCTTGGTCTTACGGTCTGTCTTGGCCATTTCAACCAACCAGCCCAGTTTGCCCAGATTATCATAGGCTTGTTTGATGTTTTCTTCCTGCTTGAGTTCGGTCACTTGCAGGCTTTCAAAGTCTTCTTTTTCAGTCTTGCGATCAACCATGCGCGGTTGAGCGATCAAGAGGCCGCCAAAAGCAGCCAGTGTGATAGTTACAGTTATCCACATCCTGTGTTTCATAATTCTGCCATCCTCGCGGTGTCTGCCTGTTGATACAGACATCCAGGTGTGTTTATTATTGGCTGTACCAGGGGTCAAAATTTAGTTCCGAACGAAAAAAAATCCCCTCTTTTTGACAATTTAGACGAAAAAACCGGCCCTGTAAAGCAAAAGGAGCCGGTTTTTTGCGCCAAAGTCCAGGCTTTAGCGATTGTGTCAGGGAGCGGCGTCTTTATTGGCCGGTACGGCCGGATTGGCTCCGGAGTCTACTGGCGCGGCGCCGTCCACTGGCAGGCCGCTTGCATCGTCGCTCTGGTCGGCGTCAATTTTGCCCGGGCCGATATCGGCAAAGACAATGGCTGCCCCTATGGCCAACAAAAAGAAGACCGCACCGGCAATCCAGGTTATTTTCGTGATCGGATCAACGGTGGTGGGCTGCATGCCGGTATTGCCGCCACCAACCAGGTTGAGTCCGCCGCCCTTGCCGGACTGCAGCATGACTAGAAAGATCAGCGCGATTGCGCAGATGGAAAACAGAATCAGGGTGATGGTTTGCAGAATATCCATAAAGAGTGCGTTCGTTCGGCCCTGGCGGGCTTCTTTCGTCCAGCGGGCAAAATCCGGCAATGTGCCCGGGCGACAAGTTGTTTTTTTTCTTGACAGCTTGCCCTGGTATACCCCCATGGGTATATTGTTGATGGCGCAAAGCGGAATCATTGAAGCCGATCGTAATCGGGACTGGCCAAGACTGCGCAACAGGAGAACAAGAAATGGTAGAACATCTCACAATAGACACATTCAAGACAAAGGTATTTAATTTCGAGGCCAACAAGGATTGGAAATTTGAGGGCCAAAACCCGGCCGTGATTGATTTTTACGCCGATTGGTGCGGACCGTGTAAAATGGTCGCGCCTATTATTGAAGAGTTGTCCAGCGAATACCAGGGCAAGGTAGATTTTTACAAAATTGATACCGAGGCAGAACGCGAATTGGCCGGCATGTTCGGCATCTCCAGTATTCCCTCGCTTTTGTTTATTCCCACAAATGAGCAACCGCAGATGCAGGTCGGCGCGTTGCCCAAAGAAAACATGAAGCAGGCGATTAGCCAGGTTTTAAAAGTAGATCTATAGGCAGTAGAGTGCGCTTCGGCGCGACTGGCAGCAAACCCCGTCCTGGTGACGGGGTTTTTGCGTTGGCGGTCTAATCCGGCGCAGGGTGAATGGCCATTGCGGCTCGCATTGTGCCGGTATTTAGCCCGACAAATCTGATTCAATGTCCTGATCCAACAATCTCAGCAACCACCCATGCCCATGAGTTCGAGCCAACGATTACGATCAGGCCAGCCAAAATAGCGCTTGCCTTAAGCAAGCCGACTGCGTATGCTCTGGCCTGTGAGTTTGGTTTTTCATGAACAGCCAGTCTGGCGCGGGCAGACAAAAACGCGGCGGTATTTTGCCCTGGCGCTGTGGGCGGGACTGGTCGTTTCAGTCTCCTTGCCGGCCACCGGTCCTTTCGAGGTCGAGAGCGGGCTGCTCTATAACCAGGAACCCTCCGGTGAAGCGCGCCGGCATCCGTCGAAAGGCCCCTTTTCAATTGAAGATCAATATGTCTATTATCGCATCGACTGGCGCAATTATCAAAAAGGCAGCGAATATAAATACGAATGGATTGCGCCCGATGGAACGATCGTCAGCACTTACAAAAACAGCCGCAGCGAAAACAGTAACGGCGGCTCTTGGGCGCGCCTGAGCGCCCAGACTCTTTTTGATCATGGCGGCGGTGTCTGGCAGGCGCGCTTCTACTATAATAACGAACGCAAGCACAGCGTAAAATTTGAGTTCCGGACTGCGGCCGACTTTACGCACCTGCTGTTCACTCCTGACTCCCCCAATCTGGAGGCGGGTGTGATTGTAGCTGTGCATTCCTCCTCTTACAATCCCATTGATTACTTTAACATGTTCAAGGGCTTTGCCCAAAAGAAACGCATGGTGCTGGTCGCGCCTTACTTTCCCAAAGACACATTCAGCTACCAAACGATTTTTCGCAATACGCCGCGCGCAGATCTGCATTTGCAAAAGATCCTGGATGAGGTCAAAACGAAAACCGGCGCGAACATAAACAAACTTTACTTTTATGGTCAGTCTGCCGGCGGTCAGTTTGTACACCGCTATCTGTTAACGCATCCGGACAAGGTGGCCCGCATTGTGATCAGTGCGCCGGGCTGGTGGACCTTGCCCGAGTTCGCGCTTGCCTATCCCTACGGTACCGGGCGCGATTCGCGAGTACCGGCCGACATTCGCTTCGATGTCAAACGGGCCCTGCAAGTGCCGACGATGATCATCGTCGGTGACGGCGATGTGCTGCGGACCAGCAATCTGAACCAAAGCGCGGCGGCGGATCGGCAGGGCCAGAACCGCTTGCAGCGTTCCGTCTACTGGCTGAACCAAATGGCGGCTGTGGCCATTGAAGAGCAAGTGCCCTTGCGTCACAGCTACCAATTGATTACCGGAGCGGGTCACGGCGATGTGCGCGGCAAAAGTGAGGAGCAAGTCTTTGACTTTCTTGGTCGTCGGGACACAAATGAACAAATTGCCTGGACCATGCAACGTGTGCAAGGACAGTCTGGTTCGGAATTGAAAATTACGTTGCGATCCAGCCGGCCGCCGCGCTATCTAGAGTGGGGAGCCAGTCCTGGAGCCTTGCGCCGGGCGCCGACAAGTCCCTGGTTTAAAAAGGGGGCACTTTATACCAGCCAATTGCGCCTGCCGGCCGCATTGCAAGGGATGTTTCTCTTTGCCCGTCTGCGCTTTGTTGACAACCACCTGAGCAATCTACAGGGTATTCCGTGAGTGGTGCTAGTCGGTCAGGTTAGCCCCAGTCAGGCTTGTGTAAAATGTGACATAATGTAAACAATTATGCCTAAAAAGAACGAAAAGGCCAAATTTTTTACATTGTGCTAACAAAAAATAGCTTCATCATTGTATTTTTTGATTGCAAAACGCCGTCCTAGACCCTGACTATTATAGAATTTCTGGAAATTATTCATTTTAAGAAGTTTTTGCGCCAAATAAACTGGAACCACTGCGATGACAACATTATCACCTGCAAACAAGAATACTCCCCCGGCTTTCAGCAATCGAACCCCGGGTAAGCATGCTGCATCTTTAAAAGCGAATTTTCGCGTCATAGGCAAGCGCATTGCGGGTGTGCTGTTGCTGGCGGCTTTGGTCGCTTCTGGATGTAAGCAAGGTACAGACTTGGTGGATACCGTACTTTTTGGGCTAACCGGCTCGCTGGGTTCTACACCTGGGTGTACAACAACGTATGTTAACGGTTCTAATATCCTGAGCGAATCTGGTGGGACCCTCGAGGTTACCGTGGTTCTGAATGCCCGTCCCGCCGGCGATGTGACCTACAACCTGAGTAGTGGTGATACGACAGAATTTACCGTTTCTCCATCTACCGTCACCTTTACAACCACCAATTGGGATCAGGCCCAAACGGTCACACTGAGTGGCGTGGACGAATATGTTGCCGATGGCAATAAGACAGTTTCCCTGATTTTTGGCAATGCTAGTAGTACCGATTCCGCCTATTCGGGCTTGCTATGTCCCTCCAAAGACATCAATGTGACCGACAACGAGTCCTATAGTATTATAGTGTATCCGCAAACGATGTACACCACGGAAAATCCGGCTGGTAACGGCACATATAATCATACAGCCAGCTATGTCGTTGCCTTGAGCTCTGCCCCTTCTACCAGCGTCACAATACCGACCATTACAATCGGTGATACCACGGAAGGTTCTGCCGACAAAACGAGCCTGACCTTTACTACGTCCAACTGGAGTACTCCGCAGACTGTCATCGTCACGGGATTGCAGGATAGCATCGAAGATGGAGCGCAAACATACACTGTAACTCATGGCGCTGCCACCCAAACACCCAGCGGTTCTTCTACCGAGTATAACGGTATTGTGCCAGACCCGGTTAAGGTAACGAACCTGGATGAGGACGCCTGGGTTACTTCTTCGCCTTTAGAAGTCGAACTCATTGAAACCGGTGTTCCGGCTGAGTGCGGTGTATACGGCAGCTGTCAAACAACCGCCAGTATCAAATTAAACCAGGCCTTCACCGGCACCTGTTCAGGTGAGACTGTAACTGTTACCCCATACACAGTGCCGGCTGATGGCCGGGTGTCTTTTTCGCCCACATCACTGGTATTTACAAGCAATACCACAAAAACATTTACTATTACAATCAATGACGATGCGGTAGAAAATACGAATAGCAGCGTGCAGGTGAAGTTTACTGTTGCGGCTACTGGCACCTGCGGTTATGGAGGTAAACCGGTTGATGAGATCAAGGTAACGATTGGTGATGATGAAGGGCCTGGAGTCCGGGTATCAAACCTTTCCAACCAGACCGAGGAGGCATCACCTGGCAGCGGCTATACTGATGCTGTCACTGCGACGTATACAGTAAAGCTGACGAAAGCGCCCACGGCCGATGTCAGCATTGAGATCAATGATTTATATGATCCAACCAATATCCTGAATAATGAAGGCTCTGCCGATGCGAACCCGCTTTCTGGCAATCAGAATCAAAAAACGCTAACTTTTACACCAGCCAACTGGAACACACCACAGACGGTGACTGTGTATCCAACCAACGATTACATCAAGGATACAAATGAGTCCTATGTGATTCAGATGAAGAACGTGGTTTCGGCAGATACGGGCTACAACGGTATTGACCCGCGCGATGTAACAGTCACGAACAAGAACGAAGATATCGTGGGCGTAGTTGTAGATTCGACAATCCTTACAGCAGCCGGCACGCAGAACTTTACCGGCTATGCGACGGACGATAGCAATCGGATGGGGTCCACCTATGCTAGCTGGCAGATCAAGCTTTATTCCAAGCCGACTGCTAATGTAACTGTAACGCTTTCAAGTGATTCAACACACACGGACGGCATCCTGAGCACATCATCGTTGCTATTTACTACGGATAATTGGAATGTTGCACAACCTGTTACTGTTAACGGATCAACCGATGGCACCAATGAGGGTAATCTGACCTATCGCATCTCTACCAGCTTTGCGTCCGGTGACAGTAATTATAACGGGACCAATCCGAATCGGCCGACATTTGATATTTATAGCTGTGATAACGATGTCAGCAATCAGGTTGTGGCCTGTCAAAAATCTGGTGGGGGCGCTATCGATACTGCTACGTCAGAGAGCGGTGATACCGGTTATGTCCATTTTATTACCCAGACAGCCTGTGATGGCGGTATCACATTTAATATAAGCGGCGGTGATACGGATGAGGGTACGGTGACAACGAATCCAACAATAACGAGTGCCAATTCAGCCCAACTGGATGGCGGTACAAACCGTGTGATCGTAACCGGTGCGGATGACAGTGATCTGGATGGTTCCAAATCGTTCTCTATTTCAGCGGCCAGCTGTAGCGGCTGTCTGGATGCTGGTGGCAGCGTTTGTAAAACCGGCTTGTCCAGTTATAGCTTTAGCAACGCGGACAATGAATACAAGTGGCAGACGGAAGGAACTGGCAGCACTACTGAAAGCGGGGGTACTGCCACGGCGTGTTTACAACTGGGTACGGCTCCGAAAGTAGGCATCACCGTTGATGTGACCTGCGGCGACGCCACTGAGTGTGCGTCAGTCAGTCCGACTAGTTTATCGTTCGGGACTACAGAATATTGCGCCACTGGCGGGTCGTGTGAGAAATGTGTCACCGTTACGGGCCGCGATGACAATGTGGCCGATTTGGCTGATGGCGACAAAACCATAACTGTGACTTTTACTGTGAACTCGGGTGACAGCGGTTCCGGTGGTGTATTCACGAGTGGACAAACGAACACACGCAATGTGACGAATGTGGACCAGGATGGCCCTCGTAAGCGCGTGTGGGTAACTAATCAAACCCACAATGGCGAATTTACAGCCAGTTCGATCAGTACTATTGACAGCTATTGTGCTGATACCAGCGATACCAACTCAGTGGCAGCTGTGGAAAGCGGCAGTCCGACCTACAAGGCGCTGATTGTGAATGATTTGACCACCGGGCCGGCATACGGTCGCATTGCAACAACCAATGGCACTACGAATACTGGGCAATATAACTGGGTACTAGGAGCCAGCACATCGTACTATTTATGCACCGGTGCACTCTGCAATATTGATGAAGGATCCAGTTCTTTGGTATTCAAGACAGATGCTAATAGCTTGATTAGTTCCTGGAGTGGCTATTCCTGGCCGAACTATGGCACAGTCTGGACTGGGATGCAAAGTGGGTCAATGCAGACACAGCCGGACGCTGTAATCGATGGTAGCAATACCATGAATAACTGCGAGGACTGGACCTATACTGATAACCCCGGCAATACCATCAACTATTGGGGCCAATATGGAACGGCAAGCGGTGTAATGAGTCAAGCAGCGCTCAGCACAAACCGGCAAAATTGCGACACACTATCGCGCATCATCTGTGTTGAGCAATAGGTCTGATGAGCATTTTGCTGCAGCCTCTCCGGCGACTAGCCCGTCAGCCGGAGAGAAGCGCTCTGCAAGCCGAAACATTTGGCCTTCTTTTCGGTGCTTGTCAAATTAAAGTTCTATAGCGCTTATTTACAGTCCGAAGGGGCGGGCATTTTTTTATTTTCCTCTGGAACAGCGGCCGCGCGATCCCAGGCTCGCTCGGTGAATTTGGTGCAGCTACGCCCCGCAAATTGCATGTTGCCTTGAATAATCGCTGCATTAAAATAATAGATAGATATAATGTGCAATGGCTTGGCTGTTGTCGCATCAGGCAAAGTGGAGTAAAAATCTTGCCCTCAGCGCCAATGTCTCCAGTCTGGATCAGTGTGGCGCATCCTATGCAGTCAAATATTAATGTGTGGAATAGGCCTGGCTGGGCTGCCTGGTGCGTGTGTCGATTCTAATTGCCTGCCCAACGATCCTGTTTGTAACCCGGTGTTTCTATTTACTAGTCAACACAGTCGGCAAAAACCAGCAGAACTGACAACCATTTATTGGCTGGATAATACTGGTTCCAGCATGTACCGAATGAACCCGGATGGCAGCAATGTTACCTTGTTGTCCAGCACTCTGGATGCACCGGTAATAATAGCAGCGTCAAATTCGCGGCTTTTTTGGACTGAACAGGGTTCATCAAATTTGGTACGGACCGCAGATTTAAATCTCGGTTCCATTTCCACCTTGATTGCCGGTTATACCAACCCCACGGGCGTGTTGTATGAGGCATCAGCCAACGCCCTTTATTTCAGTGAAGATAGCACGAAGACCCTGCTGCGCTATTCTTTTCTAGATGCCTCTGTTACTACGATTGGCAGCGGCTTGTCGGGAGTCGGCGGCATGGGCTATGATCCCGCTTTGAAGCTGCTCTTTATGGCTAGTGATGCCGGTGATATCATCCGTTTCAATCTCAGTGACCCGGATCCTAATGCCACCAAGACAACAATTATAACTGGCCTGGGTACGAATCCTTTGAGCGCAGCGGTCAACACTTCGGCACAGCGCGTTTGCTGGGCTGCTTTATCAGGTGGCGGCACTTTACCTTGCGCTGATTATAACGGCGGCTCGCAATCTGCTTTGGTCACGGGAATCAGTGCTGGTCTTGTGGGCATCGAATTTGATGCCAATAATGAGTTTGTCTATTGGACGGATTATAGTGTGGGCAAAATACAAAGGGCAAAAGCCGATGGCAGTCAGCTAACTGATCTGGTTACAGGCTACGGGGCGCTGGGCGGCATCACCCTGGTATACCAATAATAGCCAGCTTGCATTCATAAAAGCGGCTTTGAATCAGATTTGATCGTTTGCTTGCGGACACTAATGATTATGGATTGCTTGCGGTCCTCCGCAAGACTTCCCAGGCCTGCTGGATCTTGAGAAAGAAAATCGGGTCGCCGCCCTTGTCTGGATGATGCCGGTGGACCAGCGCTCGATAACTGCGTTTTAGCGGTTCCAGTCCCGGATGTTCCTGGTAGCCGAGGGTCTGCAAGGCCAGCGAGACTTTGTCGCGCCCTTGATAGAACCGCCAAAAACTGTGCAGCCAGGCCGCGACCTGATCCGCATCGGTTGCACGGTAGTTGTCCCAGTTGAAATAAAAGGCGGCCATGATGTGCAGCGGATCCGGGTCGCTCAGCTCCGTGTCGGCAGCAGCCTGCTTGTGCTCGTTAGTGCTCCGCTGCTGTGCTGGTCGGCCATCACCAGGTTTAATGCGCACCGGGGAATCTCGTAGATCAGCTTGCCCTTGCAGGGCCAGGTCGTAGAGTACATGCATCAGGATGAACTGTTGCCGAAACAGCAGCAGAGACCGTTTTTGCGCCGCGACCGGAAACAGGTCCATGTGCTTTGCTTTCTTTAGTAAATCGTACAGATTGAGTCCCGTGGGATTCTGCTGCAAGACGGCGCTGACCGCGGCGCTTAATGCGCTCAGCTGCAGGGTGCCTGGAATTGCCAGGCTGTCGACAGGCACAGCGGGATTGGGGCCCGCTTTGCGGGTCTGTTTTGCCGACCGGCCTTCGCTGTTCGGCTGACCGATCGCTCCTTTGTCTGGCGCGCCCCTGGTTTCACCTGCCATTACCCGTCTCCACCAGGCGTTGCGCGGTCTGGGCAATGATCTCTACACCCCGGGCGACGGTGTGCGGATCCTGCGCAAAACTGATCCGGATGCATTCATGCTTATGCTGCCAGTCGTCCTCTTCCATGCCTGGAAAGTAATACTCGCCTGGAACCACCAACACACCGCTGCGTTTTAGTTCATTGTACAACACCCGTGTCGTGACCGGTAGATTGCGCAGCCACAGCCATAGAAAAAATGCGCCCTGGCTTTGGTGGACGGCATACTCCACATCCGGAGCACGGCTTTGCATGGCCTCGTGCAGGGCGCTTTGTGCCTGGCGCGATTTTGCGGCATAGTGCGGCTGGATGATGTTGCGCGAACATTCTAACAGCAGTTTTCGTTGCAGTAATTCCGACAATAGTGCGGGGCCCAGGCTGCCGGTTGCCAGATTGGTGATTGCGTTCATCCGGCCGAGCAAGGTAATGATGTGCGGCTCGGCAATCACAATGCCGGTCCTTGTGCCCGGCAATCCGAATTTGGAAAGACTCAGGGTCATGATCATCCCCGGCCGCCAGACGGCCTGCACCGATCCAGCCGGATCAAATACGATGCCGGGGAAGGGCAATCCGTAGGCGCCGTCTACAATCAAGGGCACATGGATCGATTTTGCCAGGTCAAGCAAGCGGTCCACATCCGCGTCAGCCAGCATGCGTCCGGTGGGATTCGCGGGCCGGGAAACGCATAGCGCTCCAATAGATGAGCCCGCCGCGTTGCAAAGCTGTTGCAGGGATCCAAAAGGCAACTGATAGATGAATTCATTGGGGGCGCTAAACTCAAATGCCGGGCGCCGCGTCAGGAAGAGTCCGGCATGGATGCCGGTATCGGCGTAGCCGATGTATTCCGGACACATCGGTAGTAAAATACGCCGAAAGGATCCATCTTCCATCTCGCCGGCCAGAATACTAAATAAGTTGAAGAATGAATGCTGGCTGCCGTTGCTGAGCGCGATATGTTCGGGACTGACAGGCCAGCCCAGTTCCAGGGACAGAAAATCGGCCAGGTGCGCGATACTTTCACTATCGCCGCCAGGATGGTCATAGATGCCCACAAGGGACTCGAAGCTACCGAACGTGTTCAGAATTGCTTGCATGATCTGCCGAAACAAATCCTCCATTTCCGGGATCTGACAGGGATTGCCACCGCCCAGCATCAGCAAATCCTGATCCGACTGGTTGAGAGCCAGATCCAGGTCCTGCATGAGCTCGAGGATGCCTGAACTTTGGGTGAAGCGCTGACCGAATCGTGACCAATGCATAGCTGCATTCTGTGTGCCTGGCCAAACACTCTTTGGCAAGTGGAATTCAGGCCCCCTCAGTTTTCATTCCGGACTTTTGTTTCCATGCGAACAGATTGGCCGCGCTGGCGTCGAAAAAGTGAACCCGTGGTAGTGCCAAAAATGGGCGGCCGGTCGCATATTCGATTGCCGTAAATCCGGGTTCTGAAAATCAGAATCGACAGAGTTACATCCGGGGATTATAGTGCTCAGGAGTTATACGTTATGAAAGAAGTCCGCCCGCTTCCAGTTTGGTTGTTGCTATTTGGATTGCTAGCGGTGACAGGGGGGCAATGCCGCGATCCGTTGGCAGCCCAGCCTGATGAGGGCCATTTTTGCAGCAAGCTGAAACCCGGGCAGCAAAAAGGCTGCTTTGAGAAGGAGTTCCGAGCGGCCGACAACCGGCTCAACAAGACATATCAGGCAATCAAGGCTCGCCTGAGTTCAGACCTGGTCAAGAGCATGCAAACACAATCTCGCAACTGGATTCATTATAAGGAATATCAGTGTGGCTGGCGATCAGAGATGGAAGCCCATCAGGATAAGGACACTGCGGTGTACTACGAATGCCTGTTGGGCATGACGCAAGAGCGCACGGCTTATTTACAGCGCGCCTTCGGAACCCGGCACCAGCCGGCCGGCCTGGCGGGCGAATATGATGACGGCTTTGGCGGCTCCCTTACGATCAAGGCCCTGGCGGACAATAACGGTGATGCGGTGCATGAGGCAACGAAAGAAACTGGTCCCCGGCTCATCCCGGCTTTTGTGGCTGGACAGCGCTTTGATTTCAGCATTGCAGTTGTGCGGGGACCGACCGCGCATCTGGGTGATCTCTCCGGACAGCTTGTGATCCGGAATGGCGCCGGCTTTTACGAAGAAGAGGGGGAGTGCAAAACGGATGCCGACGTGGAGTGTTGCCAGCTGGAGTTTCGGCGGCAAGGCTACAGCATCCAGGTCCTGGAGACCAACTGCCAGGCCTGGCATGGCGCCCGCGCCTTTTTTGACGGAGACTTTTACCGGGTTCACTGAGGTGTAGCGGATAGTGCGTTAGTATGCTTACAGCCTATCGTACCGACCTTTACAATTATGACGGTCAGGATTCTGCGCAAAATTCTCAAATGGGCAGCGCTTTGCTCTGTTTTCGTATAAAACCTGTACCTGGTCTTGTTTTGAAGCCGAAGAGTTCTGCAAATATTACAATCTGGTGTTGGCAGAATATGTAGCACCAAAGCGTCGATTTTGTTGTGTTTGCATGACGGCACGCAAGCAGTTGAATCTGACTTCTACATGACAGGCAGGCTAATTTGAGGTGATTCCCGAATCACGAACCTGGAACGGTTTCATTACATTTCCATGAATCAGGGCGTGGCGTAATTGATTTGATTGAGCGGTACCAGCGGATTGGACTTGTACACATCGACATTGGATCCAGTGAAGTCCGTAGCCGGCAGGCGCTTGATCTGCAGACTGGTTAGATTGGGCTCTGCTTTCGATTTGTGGATATACAGGTATTCAAGGCTTTTATTGATCGATCCGCAGTTTGTTGGTAAGGGCCAACGGGGTACCGATTGAATCGCCTGCGGTGTGCTATTGTTTTCGCGACCAAGAAAAAAAGCTTCTTTGCGACTGACGATGTAAATCCCGCTTGCGTCCGGTCGCCACAAGAAGCGCATGCGGCTCTGATTGGCAGGGTCCATGTGTCGCAGGCGCGGGTCCAGTTCCTGATTGGCAAAGGGTATCTTCACGCTATGAATGTGCCGTCCATCAGCGGTCCGGAAAAACGAAACGAAATGGGTGTGGATCTGCGGACCAAAAGGTCCGCCATCGATGTAGCTGGTATTGAACCAGACCGCGACTGTGCGCCCGTCGGGTGATGGAATCGGACTGTCGCCGCTGACACCGGGAGCCAGCTCGGGTCCCGTAATCGCAAGGATAACGTCGCCGGGGGGTCGCAGCACTACAGCCCTGCGGCTTTCGAGGTCAAGCAAGGTTGGCTGCTGGCTTTCGGTGTAGACCAGCCGTTTTTTTGCGTGCAGCCAATAGACAGCCTCCTGAATAATTCCGCCGCCGTCGTGCGAATCATTCGGCCAGCTCATGAGCGTCCGCCACTCTGTCAGATTACGGTCAGATTCTTCCAGGATAATCTGCCAATCATCAGCGTTTTGGGCGTTATAGTACGGTTCCTGGCTCGCGCTGCGCCACGCATAGTCCAGTTTGACTAACAGCTGGCCTTCCTCGTCCCAACTGGCATTGGCCGTCATTCTGGTTTGCGGCTTGGCCCGGGTCATTTGACAGGCCGACCAAATGCCGGCCAGCGCGAATAGCGATATGGTAAACAATAATAATTTCAACATATTTGTTCCTGTCGCGCCGCTGCAGCGCAAATGCTAGATTGGCAGCCCCAACTCCGCAGCCTATAAAAATCAGGCGCACTGCAAAAAAAAGCGCGCAAGGGCGCAACAATCCGCAGCGCGACGACCTTTGTCAAGTAGAGGTGAACCAAAAAATGAAAGAAGGGAAATATACCCAAAATCTGCGCAAGGCAATCCGGAGTTGGCGCATTCTAAATGATCGCACGGCCGATTTTCGTAAAATCGTTGCTATCCTGACCGAGTACGATGAAAAGCGCGGCCGCGTGCAGCACTACCAAAATCCGGAGCTGCATTGCTTGCGCAAAGCCGTCACGCAAGCAGTAGATCAGGATTTAACAGTTTGCTTGCGGGAGCGGCCAGGCTACATTTATGAGGTCGTTGTGCGTTACGCCAATCCGCAGGGCTACTTTGTCACACACTGGATCCATGAGGATGGCATTCAATCAGAGCGCGAACTATTCGCCCAGGATAACGAGCACCCTGTGCACCAGATTACCTGTCTGAGCGACCTGTATCAAGAGGCCGCGCGAGCGCTCAAGTGGCACGATGTGGATGAGCGCCTGCTGGAATTTTTGCAGGAGTGCGTGTCGGACGAAAATAGCAAGCAGCACTCGCAGTCGGCCTGAAGCCCTGAGCGTCAGCTGATCCAGTTGGGCTCCACATCCAGCTGGAGGCCGCAAAAATCAAAGACTCCTTGCTGGATGGTTTGCTGTAGTTCTAATAATTCCGCGCTGCTGCCGTTGTAATTGACCAGCGCCAGGGCGTGGCGGGGTGAAATGCCCACCCCATAGAGCCGCTGCCCTTTGGTAAAACCCGCCGCTTCAATTAAAAATGCAGCGGGTAGTTTGTAACGCTCATTGCTCGTATAAACCGGAAGATCATGAATCCCCTGGCTGGCGAGCCGCTCGCGGACTCTTTGCCACTCGCTTTGCTCCAGCACAGGGTTCATGAACCAGGATCCGCAAGAGCGACTGTGGGGGTCGCTTGCATCCAGGACCATCGACTTGGTGGCCCTGATTTGCAAGACCGTCCGGCGGATCAATGCCAGCCGGGTCCGCAGGTCAGCAGACCTGGAATACTCGGCTTGCATGCTGATATTACGGGCCAGCTCCGGATAGCGAATCTGCACGTCACCGTCCGTTGGTAGTTGCAGGGTGATGGCGGTAATCACAAACCGGTCGCGATCGCTGCCCTTGAACCGGCTCTGGCGGTAGCTGAAGCCGCACTCTGCACTGCTAAAGCGCAGTATTTCCAGAGTTTGTCGGTCCAGACATTCCACCGCAGTGATCCGCTCGCCCGCTTCCTGACCGTAGGCGCCGATATTCTGAATCGGGGCTGCTCCCACCTGGCCGGGAATGCCGCTCAGGCATTCGAGGCCGTGCCAGCCCTGTTGACCGGTCCACTCGACCAGCTGATCCCAGTTTTCTGCGGCCGCGACTTCAATGAGGACCGTATTCTCCTGGGTAGAGAGCACACGTCGGCCTTTTAGGGCCATCTGCAGTACAAGCCCATCAAAGCCGTTATCGCTAAAAACGGTATTGCTGCCGCCCCCCAGGATATGCACGCGCAGGCTTTGTTTGTGAGCCTCGCGCAGGGCCGTTTTCAAACCTTCCAGGGTATCGGCAGCGTAGAAATAGCGCGCTCGACCGCCCAGGCCAATACTGGTCCGATCAGCCAGAGGGACTTGTTCTTCAAATTTCATTTGTCAGCGCAATTCGCATATACTTAAAAAAATTTATGAATTGGCGGTCGCATCAGCTTTTGCCGCCGCCCACAGGGTCTCGAGTTCATCTATTGGGACGCCAGGCAGGGTCCGTTGTTGGTCTTTGAGCTGATCTTCGACGGATTGAAAGCGTCGGATAAATTTTTCCAGGCTGCGGTGCAATCCCAACTCAGCATTCACACCTAAATGCCGCGCCAGACTGCTGATGGCAAATAATAAATCTCCCAATTCCAGTTCCATGTCCGCCTTGCGCCGGCTGTCCTTATCCGCTTTTGTGGACGTTGCTTCGCTTTTGGCTGTCGGCTTTGTGTACAGATCCCGGGCGTTGCGCAGTTCGGCTAGTTCCTCAACTATTTTATCAAAAACAGAGTCGGCATTGTCCCAATCGAAGCCCAGGCGAGCGGCCTTGCCGCCCAGTTTTTGGGCCCGATCCAGAGCCGGCAGGAAACCATAGGCCTGAGAGGCAAATGTGTGCGAGCTCGGCTTTTGATCCGGGTCCCCTTCTTTTTCTGCGGCTTTAATGGCGTCCCAGTTGTTCAAAATATCGCCTACTCCGTCAACCTGAGCGCTGCCGAATACATGCGGATGCCGACGCACCAGCTTGTCGGCAACATTGCGGGCAATTTCAGCGAGCGTAAAGAAACCTTCTTCTTCGCCCAGGCGGGCATAAAAGCAGACCAGAAACAATACATCGCCGATTTCTTCAGCCAGGTTGGGCATATCGCGCCGCTGTATGGCATCAATCAATTCATAAACTTCTTCTAGTAAATCGCGCCGCATGGAATCCATTGTCTGCTTTTGATCCCATTCGCAACCGCCGGGGCTGCGCAGTTGGTCCGTAATTTCTTTCAAGCGCTGGATTTCCGGCAAGTAGTCGGCCATCTGGCCAGCTTTCCAGGCACGGCACTCCTCGCCAGCAGGAATGTAGTTTCTGATGCCCGGGGAGCTCAACAAAAACCGCCGACGCACAGCTCGCAAATTGCGCAGTAGCTGGCGGGATAAGCGCTTGCTGATGGGTACAGAACAGCCTTGTCGATCTTTGAGCAGTCTGGCAGGAGCGCGATTACGAGCCCTGAGGATAAAGCTAGCCTCACCAGGAGGAGCTAGCCCCCCCGCCACCGAACGAACCGCCACCGCCCGGCCAAAGGGGAGCGGGCGATGATGCGGATGCAGATGTGTTACTCGCAAAAGATGTGCCGCCAGACGAGTGACTGGAATATGCGGCGCTGCCGGCAGAACCGCCGCCAAAGGTAACCGGACCATTGTAAACTCCCGCCTTGATCTCGCTGAAGGTCATCCATTCAACGCTGCCCAACACAAATTGCGCCAAAGCCAATATTATGAGTAGATAGAATGCAATGGTTTCATGCAGGGTTGTTCCCTGCGGATCAGGACTAAAGAAATCCAGACATACAAGGATCAGCAACAAGCTGATACCGACCGGTAGCATTGCAACACTCAATCCGAAATGGGCCTGCCGATTCTTGTTTTTGTTGGGCAGCTTCTGCTCCACAAGCCAGGCTTGTGCAAGGCTATACCCGGCTGTCAGGCCCACAAAATACACGATTGGGTTCCAGAACCATACGCCTCGGAAATACAAAAAGAGTACAACAGGCCCTTGTATCCAGATGGCAGCGGACACGAAGAAAGCGAATGCTTTAAAATTGTTCATCCAGTCATGGAGTAGAATCCAGCCGCCGGCAAGACAGAGACCGGCTAAAAAAACCAGCGTATAGAGTGACGCGATCCGGTAACCAAATCCCAGAGTCCTGGTCGCCAGGGGGATTTTTGCACCGGCCTTGAGCGTTGCAGTTTCTTTGATGATGCTGACGACAACCTGTTGCATTCCATTACCATAGTTGCGAGCCTGAAAATCGCTTCTGACGCTGTCGAGGATCTCGCGCGCTTTATAGTCCGGAATCAGACCTTCGAGACCATAGCCCACTTCCAGACGCATTTGCCGGTTTTTAAGCGCCATCACAAAGAGGACGCCGTCGTCGCGCTCGCGGCTACCGCCGCTCCACTGCTCGGCGACCTGCATGGCATAGTCCTCGATGGGGATGCGGTTCAGGTCCGACACTGCCAGGATTGCAATCTGGACGCCTGTTTTGGCCTGATGGTCAATGATGAGTTTTGTCAGGGCTTGTTCCCGGGCCTGGGGAAGGATATTGGCGTAGTCGTTCACGGGATGCTTGATGACCGGGACCTGGGCCCATTGCCCGGCGAAGGGCGTGATCAACATAAGTGCCATGAAAAAAAATACAGAAATCTGCAATTTGTTTAGCATATAACAAAGGAATCTTGCCAGGTTATATGTTATGCATAACAGGTTTTTCGATTTTGTCAATCAGATGTCCCGCCTTGAGCGCGGCAGAAAAAGCTGGATTCTGTTTCCGGAGCAGCGCCGTCGGGCTGGTTTTTGGGTTATCTCGCTATACTGATTTGCTTGCTGATAAATCAGTTCCGATCCGGGTATTGGGCAGCCCTCCACGAGTATTTGATTGCGGCTGATGATCCGTTTGAGCCTGAATGGAACCCCTGGTTTTCAGGTCGGCCAATTCAACGCAGATCTTTCAGGACGCCGGCTGCGGCAAACCAGCCGCTCAGAATCGCTCCGGTAAAACCGCCGCCAGGGAAAGTATAAGCCGAGGCGTAGTGCAGACCGGGGACCACAGATTTGCTTTTTATGCGCTGTATACCGTCCTGTCCTGGAATCTGCGCAAATCCATAGGCCGATCCGGCGGGATTCATGGTATAGTGCTTTATGGTGCGCGGCGTTCCCACCTCGTAGGTTTCAATTTTTTCTTTAAAACCGGGCATGAATCGCTCCATGCGGTCGAAAAAATGCCGCGCGGCTGCTTCCTTGCGCGCATTGTAGGCCTCAGTATCCAGATTTTCCCAGTCCTCCAGATAGTCCACACAGCAGAAGGCGCCCACACTGCGCGGGCTCTCAGCCAATCCCGAATCAATTTTACTGTAGTCCACAAATACAAATCCGCGTTCATGGAAAGGCGCGCGATTATTCAAGGCGATCTGGCGCAGATCGTCAAAGACCTTGGGGGCGACAAATGTTGAATAGCAACTTTGATCTGCCGGGGCTGGCGGCGATTTGAAACCAACATATATACTGAAAAGCGAGCAGGCGATTTGTTGCCCGGCGATGCTTCGCTTTAGCCTGAAGGCCTCGGCTGACGGCAGCAGGTCCGGTAGATTGGGAATCGCCGCATTGGCGATGATGATTTTCGCGCGCGCAGCGGACGGGTTCTTGTGCCGACCATGCCGGCGCTCAAAGGCGACCCCGCCAGCCCGACCGTGTTCCACCAGAATGCTGGTGACCAGTTGATTGAACAGGATCTCGCCGCCGCGTTCTTTAATGTAAGTGACCAGATAGTCCGCCAGTTTTTGTGATCCGCCTTTAATATAGTGGCCGCCGCCCGCATAATAACCGCCCTGGGCCATGCTATAATACAGCATGGACATGCTTTCGGGATCATCATGGTAGTACCCCAGATTGGTCAGTAATATCTGGCGCAGTTCGGCGTTACCGGTGATGGATTGCAGGAACTGACCCAGACTTTTTTTATACAGCCGGGCTATTCGTGGAAAGATCACCGGAAAAAGCGGCAGACAGAGCGCAAAGCGCCACTTGGGCATGGCATTCATGCGGGCCACCTCGCAGCGCAGTTCATGAATTGTCTCAAAGTATGCATTGATGGCCGCGCCCTCCTCGGGGAAGCGGGCCTGCAGCATCTGGATTGCCTTTTGGGCGTTATCCGGTATTACGGCATCAATGCGACCGTCTTCCGTCACGGTTCTATAAAACTCCGGTACGGGAACAAACTCCAGGTTTTGAAAAACGTCCAGCTGGGCGAATATTTCCCGCTTGAAGTCGGCATCATCCAGACCGTCCATCTCATGCAGCCCAACTTCCATGGTGAAATGGCGTCGCTTAAAAACAGTGGCGCATCCGCCCGGCACAACGTGCTGTTCCAGCATTAGAATTTTTTTACCGGCCCTGGCCAGGCGGGCCGCCGCGATCAAGCCGCCCAGACCGCAACCGATTACGATAGCATCATAACTTTTTGTATCCATTTATTTGTACCTGTAGTGACTGTGTGTTTTACGAAGTCATCATTCGTCCCGTTGAGCGATCCTGATTAGTGCCAGTGAGTACGCTCTCGATCACTGGCTCAGTTTGATTTTTAGGCGTGTATCTGAGTTCAGCTTGAATGCGGTTTCCTGAAATTCGGGCGGTCCGAGCCCGATTACGGGATTGCGCGAAAAGCCGAAGGGTTCCCGGGGCATGCCCAGGAAGTTGGAATCCAGCTGTTGATTGGAATTTAAATCCTGATAAACCGTAATGCTGTATTGACCGCGCGGCAAATTTTCGAAGCGAAAATCCAGACTCGCTCCCTGAACAGGCAGCATTATTCTTCTAAAGGGCAGCACCGTGCGGCTCAGGTAGCTGGCACCATTGTTATGCAAGGCAGCCATTACATATCCCCGTTTCGGAACCAGGTTGTGCACTGAGACCGCAATTCGGAAACTTTCGTCCTGGGCTGCGCCCTTGTTCCAGGGCACTGACAGGATCAACAGTGCCGTTGTTAGATAGACGATTTGACGACTTATTTTTTTCATACTTGTTGATCCTTATTTGGGCGTGTACTGCGGATGCTTTAGTTTGTCAGCCTGACCAGCACCTGGCCATTAGAGCATAAAAAGACAGCCCATGCAAACGCCAGGCCACAAAAGCTACCCTGAATGCCTGAACGCTACCGGCAATGCCTGAACGGTTTTTTTTTGCAGAAATTGTAATTGGACTGTCCTTACTTGAGCTGTATGCCAAGCGCGCCCTTGAGGGCTGGTACGTAACTGCGCCCGACCCTAAGGCAACTTTCTTCGTTGTCCCGTAAAAAAGCCAAATAGGAGCCGCCCATGAAGTACTGGATATGCGCAATCCGGCCCAGATTCACGACCACGCTCTTGTGGATGCGTAAAAAGCGTTCTGCTGGCAATTGCGCGGCTAACTGGCCCAGGTTTCCCGAAGCGACCCATACGCCGCCGTCCGTATGCACCACAGTTCGATGGCCACGGGCTTCGAGATAATTGAGACTGTCGTAGGGTACTACCCGCTGACAATCCTCATTTTTAAATGTAAAGGCGACGGGTGGACGCGAAATGCTGGCAGTCGATTGCACTGGCGCCGTCGTAGATGCTGCGACCCTGGATTCCAACTGCCCATGGAGCGCTTGCACCACACGAACCGAAGGTTCCAGTTTTTCACGCAGGTATACCAGCGCTGTGGCGGTGCTTGTAATGATGGGGGTGATTAGCAGGCTCACCGAGCCGAGCGCTAGCGGCCAGCCGAAAGGCAGCCCGGCCATAAAATTGAGTTGCGGCTGCAATCCTTCCAGTAGCAGACCGATCGCACCGGAAACCATCAGTGAGACGGGCAGGCAAATCGAGTTGGCGATCAAAATTGCTGTCATCAACGGGCGGCGATACAGACCCAGCAGGTTGTAAAACGTCAGATATCCGCTGGCCGCGCTGGGTAGCGAGATTGATTGAAACAGCAGTTGATGAACCAGAAAATGAAGCAGTAAAAAACCCGGCCTGGCGGCGGTGAGACTCAGCATGGCACCCAGGAGACCCAGGCAGGCATTAAACAGGATCCAGAAAAAAAGGTGTTTGAAAAAGACGTTCATAGATGCGGATCAGAGACGCTGCTAACCATTGTTCGCTCCGTTCCAGGTTTCCGTAATCTGCAGTCCTGGAAAGGATTTTTAGCCGGGCACTGATTTGCTTGCCCAGGCACCAACAGCGGTGCCTGGCATGGGGCGGCTGGATATCCATTCGGGCAGAAAAGGGCATGACAGGCATGCTCCGGACTGCATATCTGTTCGGCCGCCGGGCTGGCCGCAGTTTATTATTTTGTTTGCCTGCGCCTATCTGTTGATCAATACCCTGTTTGCGGCGCTCTATTATGTTGGCGGTGATACGATTCTGCATGCCGATCCCGATTCGTTTTGGCAGGCCTTTGTATTCAGCTTTCAGACCAGCACAACCATCGGCTATGGTTACTATCTGCCAAAAAACAATTTCGCGCATGTGGTGGTGATTCTCGATTCGATCAGCGGCATTCTGTTTGTGGCTATCGCCACCGGTCTTGCCTTTGCCAAATTTTCGCGCCCCACCGCCCGGGTGATGTTTAGCCGAAATATGATTGTGACGCGGATGGACGACCAGCCCGTATTAATGTTTCGGATGGGGAATGCCCGCAACGGTCAGATTATTGATGCCAATGTAAAGGTCGTTGTCACTATACCACAGATCACCAAAGAGGGCCAGAACATCCGACGGGTCTACGATTTGAAACTGGTGCGCAACAATTCGCCGCTTTTCAGTATCGGCTGGACCGTTATGCATACGATCGACGCTGATAGCCCCATCTTCGGATTCAGCGAATCCGAAATCAGCAACCGGAATATTACTTTTGTTATTTCGCTAACCGGTATTGACGAGGTTTTTTCACAGACTGTCTATGATCGTCACATCTATCAAGGCGACGAGATTCAGTGGCACAAACACTTTGTAGATGTGATCGAAACGGACGCAAAGGGCAATACTGTCATTAATTATCACAATTTTCACAAATGGAAAGACATGTGAGTGCGCCGTGTTCAAGACCAGGCCAGGTTCATCCTTGCCCAGTCAAACGGTCTGTTGCAGCCTGCCTGGCACAGGACTTGATATTTTGGTGCCTGGACCCATGGAAACCGACGCGGATTCATTGGCGCGGCCATTCGCAACAATCCGTAGATGAAAGCCTGCCTGGCCAACTTGATTGCGCTGGGCGGGGTTGGTGAGGCGGACGATATCGGCAGTTTGATTGTAATGCTCTGCTCCCGTTCCTCTACCTGGATTAACGGCCAGCGGATAGAAGCCTCAGGCGGAATCAATCTGTTATGACCTGCGTTCGGACGGCGGGTCGGAAATCAGACGCCAAAGGCGGCGCATTTTACTTGACCGTTCGGATGTTCATTAGCCAGCTCGATAATTATGCGACTTTGGATGACAGTATTGCTGGTTACGCTGACGGCTTTGGCCTGTGAAGAAGACTTGCCGCCGGCAGTCGCAACCAATCTGGGCCAGGTTTGCGACGCGAGCTTTGATCGCGGTCGCGATGAGCGCAATTACGAGATCAAACATCGGGTTTCTTTCGAGGCATACCCGGCCTTTCCCCGATCGATCATGATGAATGATACAGCCATCATCAACGCCTACCCGTTGCCGAATCGCAGGGGCCAGCCGATTCGGGTTTCCTTTAAGGTGGGTAGCGGCAAGAACCGCCTGGCCAAACCAGTTGAGAACTACAGCGACGCTGATTTCAAGCTCTTCGATTTTGAAGGCAACGCAGTGGCCTTTAATCAAAAAGTGCGCCTCGAAGGCACTCGCGGCGGCAGCAAGGCGGACAACTCCTGCTATACCGCAGTTGAAAAGATCATTGTACCCTGAAGGTCACAACGCATGAACAGACTGATTTTGCTGGTGGAAGATGAGCCCTCCACTGCGCTGACTACCAGCAAATTGCTGGAATTTTCCGGCTTTCAGGTCGTACATGCGGCGACTGGCGAAGATGCCGTCCAATTTGTAAAAGATCATAGCGATATTCACCTGGTTTTAATGGATATCGACCTCGGCAGCGGTATCGATGGGACCCAGGCTGCTGCGATTATTTTGGCCCATCGGGATTTGCCCCTGGTGTTTCTATCGTCCCACACGGAAGAAGAAATCGTGCAAAAAACCGAAGGCATCACTTCCTACGGATACATTGTCAAGAACAGCGGCAAAACGGTGCTCTTGGCCTCTATCAAAATGGCCTTCAAATTATTTGAAGCCAAAATTAGCGAGCAGCAAAAAGAGAAGGCTCTGCGGGACAGCGAAGAGTTTCTATCCGCGATCTATCATTATAATGAATCGGGAATCTACCTGATACGGGTGGAAGACGATGGCCGTTGCGTTTATGAGGGCATCAACCCGGTTCATGAAAAGTTGACAGGTATTACCAATGAAGAAGTCGTGGGCAAAAGCCCGGACGATTTGGCGGATTTCTTCGGACCGCAGGTGTTGGCGTATATCAAAGGCCTCTACGCAGAGTGTATTCAGAGCAAGCAGGCTGTGCATTCAGAGTTTGAGGTGCCGGAAGGCGATTTAAAGGGCTGGTGGTATTCGCGGTTGACCCCGATCGTCGATGAAGTCTCCGGGAAGGTAATACGGATCATTGGGTCCTCATTTATGGTGACGAAGCTCAAAAATCTGGAGCAAAAACATGAGGCGCTCATGAACCGCTATAACAGTCTGGTTTCCAGCCTTGGTGCCGCGGTGGAGACGGAAGTGGACGACCTGGTCTCTGCCGCCCGGGAGTGCGCTCAGCCGTCGGTCCAAAAAAGACTGGAAGCGTGTGTGTACAAACTGAATTCCATCCGGCAGGATTTTATTTCAGAGCAGATGTGATACCGGCACAACCAGCCGGGACATGCCGTTGCGAAATGGTCTGTTGCCATTTTGCGCACAGTACGAGCAGAGTCCATCTGTTGAGATTTTGATCCGCCTGTCATTGGCCATCTGTATATGAGAGTACGCCACAAATAGAGGTCCTTCTCGATCTGTGACCCTCGATGAGCAGCCGGGCGCGGATCAATTTACTGATATTCAAGAGAGGTGGTCCTGGCCGACAATGCAGAAGCCATGGCCAAAGGGGTCGCTGCAAAACGCGACCGGGGGATAACCCTTTACGCGGTGAATTTGCTCCGCCAGGGCACCGGCTTGCAGCGCCTTTTCCAGGGTGGCTTCGAAGTCTGCAACGCGAAAATCGATATGTACCGGGGTCCAATGCCGCTCATACTTGCGGATGTCAGCACTGCCTTTGGCCGGCGCCGTGCCGGCATCCTTGGCCAACAGGCTGATTGTTGATTCGCCGGCCTTCAAAACAACAAAGGCGGGATGCGGCCGCGCCGTTTCTACAAAACCGAAAACGGCGCCGTAAAACAATAAGCCGGCTTCTATTGTGGGTACATCTATCGATACTGTTAGCTGCATGGAATGGCTCTGATTCGTCATACTGTATAATAAACCTGTACTACTAGTATTTAGCGGCTGCCTGGTAAGAAAAGCTCTTTCAACGAGTCACCTTGTTGCAGAGGCATGTGGTAAACTTGATTTACAATGCATTGCATTTCGCTCGCTCTACTGGCATTTTTCATCACCCACCGATCGCTAACAGGCAGTTAACTTTATAAAATGCGTAGCCCGGTTTGGTTGCCAAATGGCCGCCATTGCCAAATCTGGATTTGTGTTTACCGGAATTATCGCCGAACAGGCAGAGGTCATCTCTGTAACCCACGATCGTACGAATCGAATCTTTGTTCTACAAAGCAGCCTGGCACAGCAATTCCGGGTTGATGAAAGTGTGGCGCACAATGGAGTCTGCCTGACTGTAGAACAGGTGGACCCGCAAAAGCAGCAATACCAGGTCACTGCAATAGAGGAAACCTTATCCAAGACCATGCTCGGAGATGTGGCGGCCGGTGATTTTTTAAATCTGGAGCAAGCCCTGGCAGCCAATGGCCGGCTGGACGGCCACTTTGTGCAGGGGCATGTGGACACAGTCGGCACTGTCAGTCAAATAAACTCCCGCGACGGCAGCACCGATTACACCGTTCGTTACCCCGCAGATGATGAAGCTCTGGTGATCGGGCGTGGCAGTATCTGTATTAATGGGATCAGTTTAACCGTGGCCCGCAACGATCCAGCGGCACATACCCTGACAGTCAGTATTATACCCCACACCACAATGAAGACCAACATTGGCCGCTTGCAAACTGGCGACCGGGTAAACCTTGAATTTGACATGCTTGGCAAGTATGTGCTCAAGCTAACCAGCCTTGGAATGCTACCGTCGGACCACTCAGGCTCTTGATCTGCCGGTTCCCCTTTTTTTAAAAAAGTGTAATTCTTTTTTTTGCTTTTTGTGAACCAGTCGCGCCCCTTTGGGTACAGGGCTGTACTTTTTTTTCAAACCAATCCAGAAGCCGCCAGTCGATTATCAGGTGCGGCCAAGGCTGCACACGCTTGAAAGACTTGAGGAAAAAAAATGAACACTCTGCAACACTATTCACGCTATGTATGGTTCGTTGGTCTGGCCGCCCTGCTTTGGCCCGCGTTGGTCTCGGCCAACACACGCACCGGCCTGGACCGTATTCCGGCCGTAATTCAATACGATCAGAATCTGGCCGAAAAAACCACTGCCAGCCAGCGAAATGGAGCTATTCAGGCGGCCAACCAGATGAATCGCATGCTTTTAGAAGCGATCAGTGCGACCGGCGCTGCTGATACTGGCAGAATGCGGATCAGCGGTGTGCGCGCTGTAAACCGCTATATCCGCAGCAAATACGCCGCGAAATGGGAGCCGCTCTATAGCGGTCAAAATGGATTCAAGCAGGTTGTCGGCAAGGGCTCGCACACGGTTTTCTATGGCAAACAGAAGCTGATTGACCAGGTGGCGCGCGGTCTATATCAATTAAATCATCAAATCAAGGGCAATAACCTGATCGATGCCCAGGGGAATAGCCTGGCTGACATTCGTCAATTGACGAACAGTTTGAATAATTTACTAACACCATCCGATCTGGCTGCTTTGAAAAGCCAAAAGCCGGTGGTGGCCGGATCCACCAATACCGGTTTGGATCAAATCCTGACATTGATCGATAATGACCAGGGCCTGCACCGTCAAATATCGCTGGACGATATCAACGACGGCATCCGGGCCGCCAACGCTTTGAACAGCATCATTGCCAGGTCAATAACCGAACTGGGCATTGGTAAAGACCGCAAAATCACAGCGGCCGAAGTGCGGCAGTTGAGCGATTACATTGCTGTGCATCATTATGGCGAGTGGATCAAATACCACGGCGACGATGATAAGGAGAATAAAGAAGAAACCGGTTATCATTTGGTACAGAATGACGGCGCCAATACAAAGCTTTTTGGTCAGAACGCAGTCAACACTGTGATCGACGGAATCTATCACCTGGGATTTGGATACACACCGGACGGCAAACGATTGATGAATGAGGACTATAACAAGAACGTTACAGTCGACAATGTGGCCAACTGGCTGACCAATATCATGTACGCCCCGCAGACAGCCATGAAAACGGCCGTGGTCGGTAATCAATCATAATCGTCCAGCGGTGCTGGACACATCCTTGTAGCATTGCGCGCCGGGTTTGATGAATTTCAGCCCGGCGCTTTTTTTATAGGCAGCCAGCCACGGCAGTGTAATCTTACCGGAAATTCTGACCGTCGCCAGGCAGGCAATTGCTGCCGTCGAATTGCTGCGCGCGCAAGGTGAATAACGCTGTTCATGTTCAAGATTTTCAAATCCAGATACTATGATGCCCGCAATTGGTATAAGCGGTTCAAGCGCGGATTCAAATCAGTATTGCGCGGTTTTTTATATATCATCGACAAGCAGCTGTTGCGCTTTATTTTTCTGCCCTCGCTCTTCAGCATATTGACTGGTTTGCTTTTGCTGGCCGCTTTTTACCTGCTTTTTGGCTGGCTGAGTGTTGTCCTCGCGGAGCAATGGCAGGCGGTAGTCGTCTCGCGCCCGGAGACCTGGTTTGCGATTGCCGCCGAGTGGCTGGTGCAAGAGTCAGCGGGGCTCGACGGCGTCTTTGGCTGGCTGGGTATCCTGATCCGCTTTTTGTTGGCCGGCTTTATAACACTGCTTTTGTATCGCGTTTTTATTCCGGTGACTGTGCTGCCGTTCCTGGGTCCGCTCTTAAACCAGATTGAAATGCATGAGCTCGGTGAAGTGATCGAAACCGGCTGGATCATGGATGCACAGAATACGCTGCGATCCATGTGGGTCGGTGTTCAGTTTGCCCTGGTTGGCTTGCTGGTTTTATTGGCCGGTTTTTGTCTGGGCCCCTTTGAACTGGTGCTGACCATTCTGTTTCAGAGCTGGGTGCTGGGCCGCAGTGCTTTTGATCTGGTTTTTGAAAAGCAGGCGCCGCTTTTGCGCCAACGTGAAATGCTGATTCGTGAGTTTCGGCCCGAGATCATGGGTCATGGTCTGGCTTTTTTGCTGCTGCTGTTGATCCCGGTTGTCGGTCTGGTTGTGGCGCCGGTCTCATCGGCCTGCGGCGTGGCGTTGGTCTACTATCGCTCGATTCAGTTTCATAAACGCTGGCAGGCCCGGCTGGCAGCGAATTAGTTTGCAATTTGGCAGACCTGTCTGTCCTGCTAGCTGCCAGACGAGCGGTCGCTAGCCTCTGCAGGGTTCGACCGGGGCGGCGGGGCTAAAAGGCCTTGCCAGGGCATCAAATCAGAATAAACAGACAAGATGGCTGGAAATCGACTGGAAAGCGCCCCGGTGCAAAACAAGCGCGTGCTGATGAGCATTGACTGCGAATCGATCCTCGCACCGGATGGTGAGTTGATTCACGATGTCTCCCTGCGTCAAGCGCAGGAGAGCATTGAATTGCTGGTGGATCGACGCGCCACGGTGTTGCTTGTGTCCTCAGCCGCGTCTGGCGGACGGGCGCTTGATTTAAGCAGAGCCGCTAAACGCCTGAGTGATTTATTGAAGCAGCCAGTCGATTATATTACCGATCCTTTGGGTAACGGTCGGGCCAATCTGGAGAGCCGCGCCGGCGGTTCGATCTGTCTATTGGAAAACCTGATGAGCGTGGGCGGCGAATCCGAGAGTAAGGCAGAAAAAGCATTTGCCAATGAGCTGGCTGCTTTAGCGGACTTATACGTGAATGATGCGCCCGGCAACCTGCATTTGCAGCGCTCCTCGCTCATCCATCTGCCGGGCCTGCTTCCCGGATACATGGGTCTGGAATTTCATAAATTTCTGGAGCATATCAATAGTCTGGATCAGCTTGATTCCCGACCTTTGGTGCTGCTGCTCGGCGGGAACCAGGTAGAACGGCAGAACAGGATCATTCGACGCTTTTTAGAGCGCGTGCAGGTGATCCTGCTGGGTGGCGCGACGGCCTATACCTTTATGAAAGGCCGCGCTCTGCCGATCGGCGCTTCACTGGTTGATCGCCAGGCTGAAGTAAGCAGCTTTCAGACCATTGAACGAGCCGAGCTTTCCGAAGCTGAAACCGTATTTCCCCTCGATCACCTGGCAGCCGATCAATTCTCGCGCAAGGCCAAACCGAGGGCATTTGCGCGAGCCGCTATACCGGACGGCTGGTTTGGCATGGACATTGGTCCCAAAACTGTAGCGCAATATGACAAGATCTTAAAGCAGGCTCAAACAGTGTTATGGTACGGACCGATGGGAGCGATTGAGTTCGATCAGGCCCGCAAGGGCAGCGAGGGCCTCGCCAAAAGCCTGGCAAAGCACAAGGGTCGCAGCGTGGTGATGGGACAAGACACCGTGCGCATAGTGCATGAGTCCGGCAATAGCAACAAGGTCAGCCTGAATGCCTGTTCTAGCGCTGCTGCTTTGGCTATTCTTTTAAAAGAGGCCACCCCGGCTCTGGACGCACTGCGCAAGGCAGACCAGGCATAGGGTGATTTGCCTGGCCTGGACTCCAGGCCCGCAGGCGCTAGTTGCCTTGTTTCACAATGGTGCGATACAAACTGATTTGCGGTTGAAAGATATCGGCGTCGCCGGAGCTGATTGCGTTTTTCGAAAAATCCAGCACGGCGTCTTTATGATCCCGATAACTGGCCACCATTTGCCGGTCTTGCAGCGCAATATGGCTGCTTAACCATTCGCGCAGCTCATGTACAATTGTAGCCGCCGATCTGGATTTACCGGCCGCCAGTTCATTCTTGCGCCCGATTACAAATTGTTCGAACTTGCGGTGCATCTTGAGGTGATTTTCCAGGTCGTCAAATTCGAGCAGGCGCATCAAATCCTCTTCAGTGCGGAAATGAACCTGCACATAGCGGATCGCCTCATTGATCGTGCGTGCCAGAACCGCTTCGCGAGTCAAAGGGCTTTCTTTCATCGCCTCGTCCACCTCGACAATGATCTTGATCAGCCACAGGTGTTGTATATCAAGAATCGGGATCCCGGTTGCCAGGTTGAGTCGTTTCCAGATGGAAGTGATATCTTTTAGCAGCTCAGGGGTTGTCACTTCGATTAAAGTGACTTCGCGCTGAATCAGTTTCAGGAAGCGTAACTGCAGGGCGGTGGTATCAGGCAGAGGGGCGTCTTCTGACAAATAAGCGTTCGCCTGCCCATTCAATTTGCGACGCTTGAAAAAGTCGGCGTATTTGCGGTCTTCGATATGGATGTGTTGCAAGAGCCATTTACGCAAGTAGCGATACAGTTTTTGGGCTCCATCCCAATCGTTGATTTTGCGCTCACCATAAATCTGGGCCAGGATATCATTGAATTTGCGGTGTGATTTGATATGCGAATGCTCTTCGACAAAACCGAATTGTTTGATTAAAGCCTCTTCGGTTTTAAAATGGGTTTCGGTATAGCGAATGGCTTCTTGCATAATCTGGTGAAAGCGCTGCGGCACGGAGCCCTCTTGATGGCTGAGGGTCCATTCTAGCTCCAGTACAAGAGCTACCAGCCAGGCATGCTGGGCGTCGATTACATCCAGATCCAGTCGGAGCCCGGTATGCTCCCAAATTGCGCTCACCCGATCCACAACCACTGAATCCAGTTTGACCGGTAAGGATTCCAGGATATGCATTTCGACCACAATTTGTAGGGAAGGTTGCAAAGAAACAGAAACGTGAGCAGATGGGAAAAAAACATTGCGGCAGCGCCAAATGCGGAGCAGGAGACCTGATTGCTTTTTTACCATTTTGCTTGACGGCCTAGTGCATTGCACAAATATGGGCAGAAAGATGGTGCGGTGCACATTGCCGTGCCCGGAGGGGTGAGTATGTTCTCAATATTGCGTATCCGAAAAATGGTGCAGCGAGCCAAAATGAAGGCTTATCGCAAGGCCCAGAGCGAATTTCAACGCGAATTGGAGGCCCTGGAAGCCAGTCACAAGCAAAGCATTGACTCTATGGCCAAAGCCCAGCAGCAGAACCTGGCTGACTTAAGTAAACGTCACCTGCAAAACCTGAAACAGCTGGAAAGCAATTACCAGCGCGAGATCAGCGCCATTCAGCGTCATTCCGATAACATCAACCAGCGCCTGGAGGCTAAAATAGCCCAGCTGGATCAAACCCTGCTGGTACGCGACGAAGAAATCAGCCGTTTGCGCCAGATCACCGAGCAGGCCATGGTGGAAGAGGCTCGCCGCAGCCTGATCAGCGATCGGGTGTTAAAAGAAGCCTCGCTTCTGCGTAAAACAGATCATGATTTACGGGCCCTGCAACAGGAAGCCGAGCTGGTTACCCGCCAAACTACCAAGCGTCTGAAATTGGTGCGCTGATCGATTTTAGCAACTCATTCCAGTCCGACCCGGGGGTGCGCACCCCGGGCCTTCGACTTTCTGGCCTGTCCGCCCCTCCGCCAGCGGATGTGCTGAATTTCTTTGACAAAGGACCGCATTCCCATTCTTTAGGATTATGTCGCTTATTAGCTCCGCATTGTGTCGTTCCAGGTACGCTGCGGCCTGATAGGCCTTTACCAGGGAAGAATTGCACAATGTTGAAACTGAATCGAAATCTGGCCGGAGTCAGCGCGCTCTTGCTTCTATCTATGCTGTTAGCTGCCTGTGAGACTACCAGTTACGCCCGAAAATTTGTTGTTGAGGGTGCCACCACGCCGGAGGGCCGTCCGCGCGGCTATCAAAGCACGACTACACGCGCATTACATCTGGCTCTGGGTGTGCAGCCTTTACTCGGCGACGCCAGTCTGGATCAGGCCATCGCGAACTTTGAAAAAGAGGCCCGCAAAAAGAACGCCAAATCGACGCGCATTACCAATGTAGACCGAACCAATCTATGGTTTATCCTGCCTCCCTTTTCGTTCCTGATTTCGCCGGTGTTTACAGAAATCAATGGATACGTCTACTAAGCCGTTCAGCTGTTGTCGCTGCCGCCGATAACAACCATATGCAGGTTCAAATCACCAATCAGCATAGCCACCGGACTGCAACGCGCCAGGGACGCAAGGCGGCCAAAAACAGCGCCAGTTCGCCCGTGGAGAAAAGCCCTTTTCAGAGCCTGCTAGAAGAAGTGCTCCCCGCCAGCACGCCGCAGTCTGCAGACCTGCAGGATTTGTGGCTGGAATTGCCCGCAGTGGAACGCGATCTGCTGGAGCACCCTAGCAATGCCAATCTGGATCGTTATCGCCAAACCGTGCTGCAAATTGCGCGCGAAGTACTACAGCAGAATGTCAAGGTGCGCAAGGTGTTCCGCCAGAATTCGCGCAAGGAAAAGGTGGAATTGACCCTGCTGGAATTTGTCAACCACAAGCTGCGTAAAATGGCCGAAGCGATCCTGAACCCGGATTTGCCGGCTTTTTACTTACTACGAACAACATCCGAAATCCGGGGTGTTTTACTGGATTATCGTCAGTGATGCCCGTATTAGACGGGCGGCAAGGGCCTGGATCCCGGAACACCATTCTCATTTTAGTTGGCTGCCTTGCTTTGGCCTGGGGCCCGGTTGGGGCCCGCGAATTACGCAATGGGATCTACGTCGAACAGGACGGCAATTTACGTCTTGTGGTGCAATCCACCGGCCTGATTCTAATGCAGGCCGGCGCCCGGGCGCCTGTTGAGCAATGTCAACTGGTCGTTGAGCAATGGGTGCGGCAAGAGATCTGGACCAAAGTTGTGCGCACAGATCTGCAAGCGACAAAGGATCCGGTTCATCCGATTTTTGCGCCTGTTGCAGCAGCCGACCCGCCAAAAAAGGAAGTGACCGTGCCGCGCAAAACCCTTGGTAATCCACCGGCCCGGACGGAAAATGCCCTGCCGCCCCTGATGGGTGTCATCAAGCCCTCAGACCGCCTCATTTTCACTTATCAGAATAATACCCTGGAACTGCTTGTCTTGCCTGTGGAGGGGTCAGCACATCGTCATATCTTTGTGCCGCCCTAAAAAATCATTGTCACATATTCGTTTTTTTTATTTTTTAGAGCTACGATTGATAAAAAAAACGGATCAGCGTGCGAAAAAATGAGCAAACTCTACGGCAAAAGCAAACGCGAGATCGCGGAGCTATTACGAAGCAAGGATATTCATCCCACCGCCCAGCGGATCGAGATGGCCTGGTGTTTATTGTCACGCCCGCAGCACCTGAGCGCCGATGAAATTCGACTGATGCTGAACCAGGAATACGAGCAGGTCAGTCAGGCCACTGTGTATAATAATCTCAAACTATTTGCCAAAAAGGGCGTCGTTCAGGAATTGATCGTTTCCAGCGATCGTATTTACTACGATTCCAATCCCAACCCGCATCATCATTTTTTAGACCTGGATACCGGTAAAATCGAGGATATACCCAATTGCGCGCTGCAAATTTCACAAATGAACATTAACGCCTGCATTGAAGATGTAAGTGTGATCGTCAAGGGACGACGCAAGCAACTAGACCTTGAACAAGTTCACCCTTGATTCCAGGTTTGACGCGCTCTTTGAAATATCATTAGACAGACTGGCTAGCCGTTCCGAAGAAAAGGCCACCGCCTGCGATAGCTTGTCGATTTCGCTCATCGAGGAAGAAATATCGCCAAAGGCCAGTTTTTCCTCATTTGTCACCCGGTCAATTTCGGAACTCATGGTGCCGAGCAACCGGGCTTCTTCTTCGACCTTTTGGTTGCTGGCCACCGAATCGCTCATGATGCTCTGGATATGCTCCATCCGGGTTTCAATGGCGCTAATGCCCTGGGTGATTTGTTCAATAACCAGTCTGGTTGTGTGCGATTTCTCCAGGGCTACCAGGATGCCTTCGTCGTTGGATTGAACCATTTTTTCGATGTTCTTGAGCCCCTTATCGGTTTCGTCGGCCAGTTTGGCAACCTCGTCGGCCACAACGGCAAAGCCGCGTCCCGCGTCCCCCGCCCGGGCCGCTTCAATTGAAGCATTCAGTGATAGTAAATTGATCCGGGCGGAGATTTCATTGATGATGGTTATCACTTTCGTCATTTCACTGGACGAGTTGCGGATGGCTTGCATGCGGTCGCCCAGCTCCTGCAAGGCCTCGCTACCCGCCTGGGTGTCGGCATGAATGGTGCGCGATAATTCGGCCGCCGATCTGGTTTGTTCGTCGGCAGTGATGATCCCTTTACTGGCTACAGCCATATTCTGCAGCATACCATTCACCAGTTGATTCTGTTTTTGGGTGCTGCGGGCTACGTTTACAATCTCGCGTGAAATCTCTTCCACAGCGGCAGAAATTTGCTCGGCAGTGGCGGCCTCTCCCTGGGTTGTGTCCGACAATTCGTTGGCCGCATCAGACATGCTGCGCGTGGCCTCACCGAGGACCTGGATCATCGACTGGCTTTCGCGAATCACGCCATGAATGCGTTCTACAAATTGATTAAAATTGTCTGTCAAATGCCCGAGCTCATCCTGGGAATCACAATCCATGCGCATGCGTAAATCGGCATCGCCTGCGGCAATATTGTGCATTTGACGAGAAAGGTCGTTCACTACCTTCATGATAGTGCTCTTGTGGATTTGGTAACTGACCAGCCCGACCATGATGCCAGCCAGGATACAACCAGCGGCAAAGAAAATAAACATCAGGTCGCTTTTCCAGCCGGCCACAAAGATGATGGCATACAAGGGGAAGACCAGTCCCATCAGAATTCCAAATCCAACGGAATAGTACAAAAAACGCCTGATGATGCTTTTGCCTGAGCTCATACGATGCCCGCCCTGGGTGGCTTCTTAAATATCGTCCGGTATAAGCATGCGACCTGGATTGACAAGGTAGAAATTCTATGTTTTTATGGTTGTCTCAGGCATGGTTTTAGACTGATTAGTTTCAATCGATGCAGACATCTGCCTGGATGCAGCCCGGTCGGACCGGTATGAGATGACGCAGTTACAACAGCAAGGATGGAATCCGGCCCTGCGGGGAAAAAGTCCCACGCTATGACACCAAGACCCCTGCAGATTTGTTCCACAGCGGTAGCCAGCCCGAGCCAGCTGCTCAGGGCGTCGCAATTGGATGAACGACTGGGTTTAATGGCCGGTGAGAGCGAAAGAATTACCGGCATCAGGCAGCGTTATCAAAGCGATACCGAAACCGCTGCCCAGTTAGCCGCAACGGCTTGCCAGGCAGCATTGCAGGCCGCCCGCTTGCAGTGGGCTGACATTGATTGTCTGGTGGCTGCGTCCGCCACTATGGACAAGGCATTGCCCTATAATGCGGCCATGATTCACGCAGAATTGGGTTTGCTGCAACATCGCACCATGACCATGGACATGGGGGCCAGCTGCCTGTCGTTTTTGAGTGCACTGGATATCATTAGCTATGCGATTGGGGCCGGTCGTTTTCAGAATGTCATGCTGGTATCCGCGGATATCTCGACGTTCACAGTCGATTATCGCAACTTGCGCGAGAACGGCATCTTCGGGGACGGAGGGGCGGCCGTCGTAGTCCGCGCTGCTCCCCAGGACTCTGGTAGCGCCATTCTGGCGGCGAACAGTATCACCATTTCGGCGGGAGTTGACTATTGCCACATTAATGCCGGCGGGACGCGCTATCATCGGCGGGTGCCGGGTTCCAATAGCGAAGCCTTCTTCGGCATGAACGGACGTGCTGTTTTTGCTTTGGCAACCCGTGAGATGCCCGCATTTGTGGAGCAACTGCTGGCAGACGCCGGCTGCAGCCTGGATGAGATTGATCTGGTTGTGCCCCATCAAGCCAGCCGTCTGGCCCTGGATCACATGATGGAACGCTTGCAGATTTCCAGGGACAAATGTGTCGATATTTTTGCAGAACACGGTAATCAAGTCGGGGCATCGCTGCCCACGGCCCTGCACCACGGTCTGCAAAACTACGGAATTCAGCGCGGCAACAAGATCATGCTGCTGGGTACGGGTGCGGGTCTGACGATCGGCGGCATGATTTTAGTATACTAATTTATTATATTGTCAATTCAATGCAAGTAGTACAAGAGCCACCCGCCGCACAGCCGCGCCGGCAAGAAACCAGGGTTTCCCTCGAGGTCCTGCGAGTTGGTTATTGTAATCATCCGGAGTGTGTCGCCATGCGCGGCGGCAGCCTGCGTTCAGTCGAGTTTCCGGCGCTGGTGGGATTGATCCGCCATCCGTCGCGGGGCTACCTGTTGTACGATACCGGTTACGCCGAGCATTTTTTCAGGGCCACGCGCAAGCTGCCCGAGTGTTTGTACGCTCGGGTGACTCCAGTTCATCTGAAACCCGAGGAAACCTTGCTGCGTCAGCTAGCGGACCGCGGTATTCAAGCCAGTGATATTGATACGATCTGTATCTCCCACTTTCACGCCGACCATATTGCCGGGTTGCGTGATTTTCCCAGGGCTCGTCTGCTGGCCATGCGCGCTGAGGTGCAAACTGTGCGCCGCATGGGGCGCCTGCAACGCTTACAACGCGCTTTTTTACAGGAACTCTTGCCCCTGGATCTGGATGAACGCCTGGAGTTTGTCGAGGATTGTGCTGTTCTGGATCCCGGTCCCCGCTTGCATCCCTTTCAGCAGGCTTATGATCTGTTGGGGGATCAAAGCCTGCTTGGCATTGATTTGCCGGGTCATACCCGCAGCCAGCTTGGTTTGGTTGGTTGTGATGAACGCCTAGGATCATTCTTCCTGATTGGCGACGCCGCCTGGAGCCGGCGGGCGCTACAAGAGGATCGCAAACCGATGGCAATCACCAGTCTGGTCTTCGACAATCGTCGGCGCTATGATCAAACCTTTGACCAACTGGCCCAACTGCTTTCTGAACCTGCTGCACCACACCTGATCCCTTCGCATTGCCTGGCTACCTGGCAGGAGCTGTTTGCCTGAAACTGCGCCATGCTTTGATGGCGGTCTGGATTTTTGGGCGTACGCGCTGGCTGCAGCGTTTCAAGCTAAGATCCAGCCTGCAGCGTTGGCAGTACCGCCGTCTGCGGCAGTTTCTGCGCCAGGCCAGGATTCGGTTTCAATTTTATCGCAACCAGGCCGGCCCCAAATCAGCCCACCACTTTAGCCCGATACCAAATGGCGATCCGGCCGGGTTGCTGCAAGACTGGCCTCCAATCAACAAGGCTGTTATGCAAGCCGAATTCAGCGCCTTGAATGCGATTGGACTCGATCGTCAGAGCGCTCTTGGAATCGCGCGCCGTGCGGAAGCGGAGCGGGATTTTCGGCCCCAGCTGCAGTCGTTGACAATCGGTTTATCGAGCGGCACTTCCGGGAAACCCGGGCTGTTTTTGGTCAGTCCGGTGGAACGATTGACCTGGGCAGCGGTAATCCTGGCACGCGGCCTGGATTCGATATCCCTGCGTCAGCTCTTGCTTCCCTGGCTTCAACCGCTGCGCATCGCCCTTTTTTTGCGGGCCAACAGCAATTTATATGAAGGTCTGGGCAGTCGTCGACTACAGTTCGCCTGGTTTGATTTACTGGCTGAGCCGCAGCAGCTGCGGGAGCGTTTGCAACAGTTTCAGCCGCATATCCTGGTCGCACCAGCCAGCGTACTGGTCTGGTTATCCAAAGAGAGTGACGGTCTTTTGGCATTGCGTGCGCTGCGTCAAATCTTTAACGCAGCCGAGGTATTGCCGGCCGCTGATCGTCTTGCTATTGAAAAACGTTTTGGTGTCCGGCCGCAAGAAATTTATCAATGCACGGAGGGCTTGCTGGGTATCAGCTGCCAGTCTGGTAATTTGCATTTAAACGAGGATTTTATCTATTTTGAAAAGGAATGGCTGGATGAGCGTCGCTTTCATCCTGTTTTGACCGATTTTAGTCGCAGCAGCCAGGCTTTCATCCGCTACCGACTGGATGATATTCTGGAAATAGATCCGCGACCCTGTCCGTGTCAAACGAGCCGTTTGCGCATCAAGCAGGTGGTGGGTCGCGCTGATGAGGTGCTCTATTTCCAACGCAGCGCCGCCCGGGATTCATCCGGTGGCCCAGGTGCGCCTGGCGATGCTTCTGCATGGCAACCCTTGTTTCCGGATTCTGTGCGCCAGTTGATGTATAGCAGCGCTGCAGTGATTCGCGATTATCAAATTACTCAATACGCCGATCGGCTTGTGTTGCAGCTAGATCTGCCGACAACGGCCCAATCGGACCAGGTTGTTGCCCGCATCCGGAAGGACTGGCAACAACGCCTGAAACAATTGCAGCTGATGTGCCCGCCAATTGTCATCCAGGCCTGGCAAGCAAGAGAACCAGGCGCCAAGCAGATTCGTATACGCAGCTTGATCAAAGCGGTCGACCGAATCTAATCTTGCCAAAGAGCGCTGGCCCGGTACAGTGGCCGCATGCGGATGTTGGTGACCGGCGCGTCCGGGTTTGTGGGCGGCGCTTTTGTGCGCCGTTATTCCGGCCAGGACGGACTCGAGCTGATCGGGTTGGGCCGCCGAGCGCGACCAGCGAGTCTGCCGCCAGACGTACGCTACGTGCAACACAATTTGCGCGAGGCAATGCCAGCAGCAATTGCATCGGCGGGCGGGATCGATGTAGTGGTGCATGCCGCTGCGAAAGCTTCTCCGTGGGGCTCGCTGGCAGAATTCAGGGCTGATAATGTCAAGGCGACTCAAAATGTGATTGAGTTTTGCCAGGCGGTCGGGGTCCCAAAGCTGGTGTACATATCTTCCAGCTCGGTCTATTACACGAACCGCGATCAATTCGATTTGACAGAAGAATCGCCCATTGGGCCCGAATTCATCAATCATTATGCGCGCACAAAATTTGAGGGTGAAATGCTTGTTCGGCAATGGACTGGTCGCTCGGCGATCCTGCGCCCCCGGGCTGTCTTTGGTCCGGGCGACACCGTTTTGTTTCCGCGCATGCTGACTGCAGCGCGCCAGGGCAAACTACCGCTGATTACCAGACCCGATCCACAAGCCCGCGGGGACCTGATCTATATTGATAATCTGATCGAATACATCTACACGGCGGCCGTCCAGCCCGGGATAGAGGGCGATTATAATCTGACCAATAATGAATCAGTGCCGATCATCGCTTTTGTGTGCGCAATCTTTGAACGGCTGGGTCTGCCCCTGCCAACGCGGCGAGTTTCGTATCGCCAGGCCTTATGGGCTGCCAGTCTGATCGAAGGCGTCTACCGCACATTGGGCATCCAAAGCGAACCGCCAGTGACCCGCTTTGGCGTGCAGGTATTTGGTCTTTCCAAGACCTTTCTGGTCGATAAGGCCATTCGGGATCTAGGGCCACCGCGTGTCAGCATCGCGGACGGGGTCGCCGCCTTCCTGGAATGGCAACGCAGGCAGGGGGAATGACATGATGCAACTGGTCTTGATTTGTGCGCTGGCCTATGTTTGCATATCACTGGGAAAAACTGCGCTCGCTTTTTACTATATCAATCTGTACGAACGGCAGTATCAGCCCATGCTTGCACGCTTGCAGTCAGACTCTGATCTCAGCACCGCGGCCTCCCGCCAAAATAGCATTGCAACGGCGACCAGAGCATACAGCGACCCGTCGCAGGTGACCATTGTGCAAGCCATACTGAGTGGCGACCCTTTGCTGTCCGAAACCTTGCAGGCTAACATCAGGTCGAACCCGCACTGCCGCTTTCTATGGCTGGTGGATGAGGATGATGCGGAAGGTCGGCGCATTACCGCATTTATTCAAGAACGCGAACGAGCGCGACTCGAGCAGCAATCTGATGGCTCCGGCGGGCAAGGAAAAGCAGAGTTGCGCATCGTGATTTGTCCGCCTTGTCCCAATGGCACCAATCCCAAGCTGTTCAAGCTGCATTTTGCCCGCCAGTTCTATTCGACCGAATGTCTGATTGTCCTTGATGATGATACCTTGCTGCCGGATCGCACTCGGCAAGCCCTGCAAGCCGGCTTGTCCCAACATGCACTCGTTACCGGATTGCCTGTCTACCGGACCGATGGCCGTCTGGCTACGCGCCTGTTGGCCCAATTTGTGAACAACAATGCCGCTCTGACCTATCTGCCGCTGGCGCCATTGCTGCCGCCAATCAGCATTAACGGCATGTGCTATGCCCTCAGCCAGGCTAGTCTGCGAGCCCTGTGTAATTTTGAGCCCTTGCTTAGTCATCTGACAGATGATCTGGCGGTCAGTGATTGGCTGAAACGCCATGGTCCGCATGCGGGCCGCATTCAGCAGCTGCCCTTGGTGCAATATATTCAAACCAGTTTGACTGGCTGCAAGCAGTATCGCAGGCAAATGCAACGCTGGTTTTGCTTTGCCATTTTGCTATTAAAAAAGGAAAGCTTCGGCATGCAAGCTGTCATTTGGTTTTTACAAGGATTGCCGCCAATCTTGCTTGGTGTCACAGTGATCGGAGCGCTGTTGTTTGCCGGATCGCATCTACTGTGGGGAATTTGGTTGCTCGGAACTGTGCTGGTCTTGCGGGTGATCTGGATTGTCAGCTTGCAGCTTCGTCTGGATCGGCGGATTCGCTATCGCCCGCTGCTTTCGGAGTTATCCGAGCTGTTGCAAATCCTGCATCTGCAGCAGGCTCTCTTTTCGAATGTGATCTATTGGCGTCGTCGGCGCTATCTAGTGCGGGCGAATGATGATTTCACCGATTTAGACGCTGCGACCTGATTTTTTTACTCGATTTCTGATCAGCTTGCAAGCAGCATGGCGCACTGCTGCCTGCTGCGAGCAGAGTACGGTCGGTTCCATGTCACGCGTAAAACGAATTCAACAGCTGCTAGATGCTTCCAAATTAGATTCCATAGACCGTTATTTCGATCATGAATACGCGCGCAGCCTGTCCAAAAATGTACTCGAATTTTTAGGTCGCAATTACTTTCGACCGCGTTTGATCGGCTTTGATGAGCCCGATTTTCCGGCTACGAGCGGAACACCGCTGATCTACGCCGGCAATCACAGCGGCATGTCCTTTCCCTGGGATGCCATTATGTTCAGCGCCAGTCTGTACGCCAAACGAGGCTATGAAATGCAGGATGCCTGTCGCGCTCTGGTGGCGCCGGCGCTCTCCCTGACGAGCATCATGAATCCCTATTTCATCGACAATTTTTGGAAGAAGACCGGCGGTGTGGACGCCTCACTGGGGAATTTCGAGGAACTCCTGCAACGTCCGGGCGCGGCGGTATTGATCTATCCGGAGGGAATCGCCGGAATAGGCAAGGGCTTCGAGAAGCGCTATCAATTGCAACGCTTCTCGAATTCCTTTATTCGGATGGCGCTTAAGTTTAAAACCGACATTGTGCCGGTGTTGACAGTCAATGGTGAATTTATCAACCCGATGGGCTATAAATCTGACTTTTTGAATAGCCTGGCGCAAAAGGTCGGCATTCCCTTTGTGCCCGTAGGGCCCATCACAGCCCTGGTCACCCTGTTTCCCTGGTCTTTTTACTTCGGCTTGCCGGCTCGCCTGACCTACCTGCAAGGACGGCGGATCTCCTTGCGCGAGATCGCCGGGACAGACTACGATCAAATGGGGCAGCGTGAATTGAACCAGATCCGAATCAAAGTCCAGGAGAGTATACAGACCGATCTGGATCAGGCGGTGGCGGATTACGGTAAGGATCCCTTTGCCGTGGAAGAATTGCTGCAGATTTGGATAGAGAATCGGGACCAGTTTCTATATATTTTCCCATCCGGTTGGCCGCTGCTATTTAAGGAGCATGAACGTTTATTCTTGCGCGATACCACGGCCAGTATGTCGCATGACAACCTCAGCTACCTCAAGGCCCTTTGGAGTCACCCGGGCATACTGGCTTATCATACCCCCTTTTACGGGTGGCCCATGCTGCTTTCCCGGCATGGGCTGGGTATGCGTAAGAACAACTAACTTTGTTCGCTGGTCAAGAGTTCCAGCAGGGCGTACAATTCGCGCGAAAGCTGGTTTTTTAGCGTATGCAATTCGGCGATTTGCCTGGCGATTTGATCCGGATCAGCGGTGTCCGATCCAGCCAGCTCAATAATGATATGTCCAAGCTCATGCAGTTTACGGTGCGAAATGCCTAGCTGCTGGAATTCATTGAAATGTCCGTAACGGGACTCGCCCACTCCGTTAAACCACATACCAAAGCGACAATTATTTGTATTCAAGGTCGGTGTCTGATACAACTGCGGGTTCTGCACATATTGCTCCAGGGCCTGGATCCATTTTTGATGTTCATTGTCTGCAATTAGCAGGCTCAGGTCTTCACGCGACCAACGATGGCGCTGCGTGCGCAGCCAAACCGGATCGGCTTTCCAGTTGCTGGCCCAACCCGGTATTTCATCGGCTGGCATGGGACGTGCGATTTCAAAGCCCTGGGCTTCTTCGCAACCCAGACTGATTAGAAACTGCCCATGCTCGACGCTTTCCACCCCCTCGGCTACAATCAGGCGCCGGAAGGCGTTCGCCAGGCTAATGACGGACTCCACAATCGCCATATCGTCCGGATCCCACAGCATATCCTTGACAAAGCTGCGATCTATCTTGACCGTATTGGCCGGCAAATAGCGCAAATAGGTCAAAGAAGAGTAGCCTGTTCCAAAATCATCCAGCGCAAAACTGACTCCCATTTGCTGACAGGCCCGAATCACATCCGAAACACCTTGCATGTCTTCCAGGCCTGCGGATTCCACAATCTCCAGTTCTAGCCAGTAGGGGCTGACCCGATTGTACTCCTGTAACAAGCCTTGCAAGCGGGCGATAAAATCATTGGCCTGCAGGTGGCGGGCCGAGATATTTACACTCAGGCGCAGGGGTAGCTGGTTGTGGTGCCATGCATCCATTTGTTGCAAGACCTTGCGCAAGACCAGCCAGCCCAGCTCAATAATCAGGTCTGTATCTTCGATCAAGGGCAAGAATTCTGCCGGACTCAAGAGTCCGCGCAGGGGATGCTGCCAGCGGACCAGAGCCTCGGCTCCGGTCAAAATGCCCAACCGCATATTCACTCGTGGCTGGTAATAAACCACGAACTCATCATTCTGGATGGCCTGCGACACAGTTTGCAAAAAAATGTGCAGATGCTGCTTGCCGCGATCAGCGTCAGCGTCGTATATGCAGAAACGATTGCGACCGGATTCCTTCGCTTGGTACATGGCCTGGTCCGCGTAGCGCAATAAAGTGTCCGGTTCATCGGTGCCCTCATGATGCAAGCACACGCCAATACTGGCGGAAAGACTGACCATTTGATGATGCACATGAATTGGCTGGCGGATTACCGCCAGGATACGTCGCAGAGTATTTTCGCATTCAGCCTGGTTTTCGAAATCAGGTAACAGCATTGCAAATTCATCGCCGCCAATACGGGCAATTGTATCGCCGATCCGTAGACAGCCCTTTAGCCGCTGGGCCATTTTGACCAATAGCGCGTCGCCACTGTCATGCCCCCAGCTGTCATTGACCGGCTTGAAGCCGTCCAGATCCA
>JAGRNA010000290.1 GCA_020441005.1 Leptospiraceae bacterium | reverse complement strand
CTCTAGTCCTGGCATCCGGGGATGCTGACTTTTGAAATGGGACAACACATCCATCGACTGCTGTCGATCCGTAAATGTACGGCTGCGCGACCAGGGCATCGAAAGCGGCATGCGCGGGCGTAAAACCGGATCAAGGGCGCCTTGCACCAGGCTGTACAATTGGCTGTGGTCCAACAAGCGCACTTCCAGTTTGCGGGGATGCACATTTACATCCAGTCGCGCCGGGTCCACCTCCAGAAATAAAAAGGACCAGGGATGAGAACCGGGAGCCAGTAATTCTCCATAGGCTTTTTTCACCAGCCAGCCAAAATTCTGAATCTCCACAGACCGACCGTTAACAAAACTGTATTGTCCCTCACGATTGGCCCGATAATAGTCTTCATCACTGATGAATCCATGCAAACGCATTCCCTGGTATTCAAAATCTACAGCCAAAAGATGATCCAGGAGCTGAGGCTGAAAGATCTGGCCGATCCGTTCCTGCAAACTGGTGGCTCTGGTCCAGTGCAGCCGAGGCTTGGCGTCCCGGATATACCGCCAACTAACCGAGGGATGGGCCAGCGCCAGTTTGCGCAGTTCGCCCGTAATACGCATGTTCTCCGAGCGCTCGGATTTAACAAATTTGCGCCGGGCCGGTGTCGCATAAAAGAGTTCGTTGACCGCGATGGCCGTCCCTACAGGGGCCGCCACGACATTAGTGGTCACGATTCGGCCTCCCCGGCTCTCCATACAATGGGCAACCGGTGAGCTCGCCTGCCGACTGCGAATCGTGAGCCGCGATACGGCTCCAATAGCTGCCAGGGCCTCTCCTCGAAAACCAAAGGAATACAGTTTTTCCAGATCGTCCAGCTCACGAATCTTGGAAGTGGCGTGGCGCTGCAAGCACAGCCGCAGATCATCTGGATGAATGCCGTGACCATCGTCTTCGATGGAAATGCGCTCCATCCCCCCACCTTCGGTCTCAACTTGCATATTTTGCGCACCGGCATCCAGCGAGTTTTCCACCAGCTCCTTGATCACCGAAAATGGCGCCTCGATGACTTCACCAGCGGCAATCTTGTCTATTAAAAGCGTAGACAGGGCCTGAATACGGCGCAATTCCTGAGGGGGGGATGAACTCATAGAAACAATCCTGGACAGGCGCTGCTGTCCCGCTAATCAGCGGCCAGCATTCCAAACGGCCTCTTTTTGACCACAATCAAATCGCGGCCCGTTTTACAGACCCAGTAGTTCCAGAATGCCCAGGCAGGTATAGATTGAAATTATGCATGTTTCATTTTCTTCGATGCAGTTCGACACCCGGCGAGAGCACCGATCCAGGAAATCACCATCCGGTTCTGTGTCCTGACACTGCTGGTCAACCTGTTCAACGGGGATCCGTGCCTGCCCTGCACCGCCTTGTTCTTTTTGCTCACCTGGCAATCCGGCCTCGGGAGTCTGATATTCTTTAGCGGACGGCGCCCGGGATTCTGGACAGGCTCCCGGGTTTCCGGCAGGAGTTACTGCACAACAGGATGTAAGCAGGGCTAGTATCAATATCTTGCCAGACAAATTCATTTTGGCCCAAATAAGGACTATGGACTCTGTATCGTCAAGTTCTTTCGCCCCTTGGATGGTCAGCCTGGTGGACCGGGTTCGGGCGGCCACTGCTCTAGCTTTGCAGCGGATCTTGCCGCTGCGAAAGAGCAGCTGGACGCACATCTCAGCGATCCAAAATCTGCCAGAGGTCTAGTAGCCAAATAGTGATCTCCAGACAAACGCATCCCAGCTCAATGCAGTCTTCGTTTTCGGCCATGCAACTTGACAGCTCCTGGGTGAACTCCTCGCCCGGGTCGGATGTAGTTTCGCCTGGCGGATTTTCACTCCCGGGTCTCGATGGTCGGTCTGACTTGCAAGGATCTTGCTGTACACCGTTTACCGTTGATTGATTTGCGGCCCCGGGCGTAGTCGACTCATCGGTCCTGCAAGGGCCTTGCTCCTGTTGCACCTGAGCCGACACCGGAGCGCACATTGCCCCGCAGAAAATAAAAACCGCGACAACGCGCAAAGGGATCACAAGTGCGACCATCCAGACTGCTGGCGCGATCGGAGACCAGGTTTTTTGGGCAGCCGCCTTGGCTTACGGATAATCATAGTTGGCAACCCAGGCGGAACCAGCCCGGTCTTTGGCCTTTTTTTTCAAATCCCGGGCAATCGCTGCCGCCTGGCCGATATGTTGAATTCTCTCCGGTCGGCTGTCTACCAGGGCTATGGAAAGGGAGGGCAGTGGAAAATCGCGTTCAATTCCGTGGCGGTCCGTGATGCGAAAGTGGCCGCGCTTGACATCATCCGCATCGCAAATGGCCTGTGCTATAATTCCAAAGTTGCTGATTATTTCGTCACAGATCCCGGCCATGTCAGCTGCCCTCGCAATACAAA
>JAGRNA010000055.1 GCA_020441005.1 Leptospiraceae bacterium | reverse complement strand
TACCAGCCGCCATCGCGACTGAAAGCTGCGAGAACTATCGACGCTGTTTGCAATCGCGCAACCTGATGCGTTATCGGGAAGATTTCATAATCGATGGCCAACGGATCGTCACTGACACCACCCTGATCCCGACCCGGGATGCGAATCAATCCTATACCCGAATCATCGGACTCGCACAGAACCTGACCGAAACGGTGATCGCCCAGGAAAAACTGGAGCAGGCAGTCCAGAGGGCCCAAAAGGCGAGCCAGATCAAAGCGGCCCTGTTATCGGGATTGAGTCATGATCTGCGCACTCCCCTGCATGCCCTGTTGGGGTTGACGGAATTGATGCAAAAGGACTCTGCCGCCGGCGCCAATCCAGAGTTTATGGCCCGCCTGGCTAGCGCTGCCAATGAAATCCTGTTGTCCGTGGGTGTATTACTGGACTACTCGGATTTGGTGACCGATGACGCGCACAGAACAACCGATACAATCCTGCTACCGCGCATTTTGAACGCGGTCCGACCGCAACTGGCTGTCATGGAAAACAAAACCCGGCGACGCCTTGATTGGCTACTCGCTGAGGGTACCACGGAACCTTTGCAAAGCGATTCCAGTCTTTTTACTCGCTTACTGGTGCATTTTGGATCTGTGGGATTGCTCTTGTTTTCGGATGCAGTGCTACCGGTGGCAATCACGGTGGAGCAAAACGGCTCCCGGGAAGCGGGCGTACAGATTTGTATGCGGGGGCGCACGAATGCAAGCGCTTTGTCGGCCCCTGCAGACTACAATGAGCCCGCCCTGTTTAGCAACCTGCAGCCTCAGGATCGCAATCACAGCAGCTTGTCAGTGGCAATATTGCACTTGATTATCGAAGCCCTGGGTGGTTCCGTAAGCCTGGAGCCGGATGCGGATGGCAGGGCGCAATTGTTGTGTCGACTACAGGTTGGCCATATTCATGAGCCAGCCAGCATTTCCCGGTCGGACTCCCGTAGTGCCGCCGGCCGATCCACAGGCTTGCATGCCCTTGTCGTGGACGATATTGAGGTCAATCGGATTGTACTAGCCCGCATGCTGGAATATCTCGATATCTCTTTTGACCTCTGCAGCAACGGGAGTCAGGCTGTGCTGGCCGTTCAACAAAGACCGTATGATATTATCCTGATGGATCTGCACATGCCGGTTATGGACGGTACCCGGGCAGCCAGCCAGATTCTAACAGAATGTGAATCGACTCCAGTGCCCATTGTGGCGATGAGCGCCGATACCACGCGCCAAACGCGGGAGCAAAGCCTGGCAGCCGGTTTTCAGGATTTCATCACCAAGCCCTTTGATTTAGGGGCCCTGCAAAAAGTCCTCGCAGATCATACCGGTTATACCCTCGAGTAACGGCGCTCGCAACGAATGAGTCAACGCTTGCGGGCAGAATTGGTATTGGTTTTGTGCACCCTGATATGGGGTGGTACCTTTGTTGCTACACGATTCATCCTGGCAGATGCCAGCGCCCTGTTTGTCGTCACCTTTCGCTTTGGCATAGGTGCGACTGTTTTTTTGATCCTGTTTGCCCGCCCCATACTACGCGCCCATCCGGGCCTGGCCTTACGGGGTCTGGTGCTGGGAATCGTCCTTTTGGGCGCCTTTTATTTGCAAACCGAGGGACTGAAATCGACAACCGTGGCTCGCTCAGCCTTTTTGACTCAATTTTTAGTCATTTTCACGCCTGCGCTGCAATTTATACTGTGGCGGCGGCGCCCATCGGTCTGGACCCTTGCGGGAATCGGGGTGGTATTGGTCGGTATGCTGCTATTAACCTGGCAGCCGGCTCACCAACCTGGCGCAACGGATGGCATTTCCTTGTACGGCATTCTGTTACAGCTCAAATTTGGCGACTGGATCACCTTGCTGTCGGCCATGTTCTACAGCGTTTATATTTTGCTTGTGGACTATTTTCGCGCTGATGTTGACACTTTCGTACTGGCCTTTTGGCAGAGTCTGGTCGTGGGACTGGTGGGCAGTTTGTTGATTTTTTTACTCGAGCCCGGAGTCGTACGGCCCGGCTGCGCCGGCTGGCTGGCTTTGGCCTATTTGACCCTGCCCGGCGTTGTTCTCGTGGTTTTCCTGCATTTACGCTACCAGCCGCGGACAACACCCGCAAGGGCCGCGCTAATATTCACCCTCGAACCGGTATTTGCCCTGTTGCTGGCCGTGATCATTTTGCACGAACAGCCTCCAGCGATCAGCCTGATGGGTGTCGTCTTGATCCTGGCGGGCATTTTGCTCGGTGAATTGCCGTTTTTATGGTCTGAAAGGGGAGCAAATGCCGAACAGGCAAAGCTGTAGTCCGGCTGCGAGACTGTCCAGACCCCCGGGATTCTGATTGACGCCTGGTCTTGTCAGCCATATGTAACACTTGAACTGGCGCCTGCTTGACCGAGGTGCTTTTTATCTATTAAATGGGGCCCGAGGGGCCGTTGACATTGGGAGGACAAATGTCTTTACAAAACTTTTTATTCACTTCAGAATCCGTATCCGAGGGCCATCCGGACAAGGTCTGCGATCAGGTTTCAGATGCCATCTTGGACGCGCATATCAAGGGCGATCCCGCCAGTCGGGTTGCATGCGAGACCCTGGTGACCACCGATTTTATCTGTGTAGCTGGCGAGATCACATCCGCCCAAAAGGTTGATTATGAAAAAGTCGCCCGGGAAGTCACCCGCCAGATTGGCTACACGCACAATGATATTGGCTTTAACGCCGACACCTGCAAGGTGGACGTGCGGGTGCACGAACAATCGCCGGACATTTCTCAGGGTGTAACCCAGGATGCCGGTTTGCACAAGGGTCAGGGCGCCGGAGACCAGGGCTTGATGTTCGGTTACGCGATCAATGAAACCGAAAGCCTGATGCCCATGCCCATTTTTTTATCGCATCGATTGGTTGAATACATGGCCGAGCTGCGACATAATGGAACTCTGGGCGACCTTTTACCAGATTCAAAAAGCCAGGTTTCCATCGAGTATCGCAATAATAAACCGGTCCGCGTGGATACGGTTGTGATCTCTACACAGCATAAAGAGCATTTGAGTCACGATCAGATTCAGGAGATGGTTATTGAACAGATCGTCAAGCAGGTGATCCCGGCCGAACTGCTGCAAGAAACCCGTTACCTGATCAATCCAACCGGCAAATTTGTCGTTGGCGGGCCGCACGGAGACTGCGGTTTAACCGGCCGCAAGATTATTGTGGATACCTACGGCGGCTGGGGTCGCCACGGTGGGGGTGCTTTTTCAGGCAAGGATCCATCCAAAGTGGACCGCAGTGCGGCCTACATGGCGCGCTATGCCGCTAAAAACATTGTAGCTGCCGGCTTGGCCGATCGCTGCGAATTGCAACTGTCCTATGCGATTGGCTATCCGGAGCCAGTATCTATCAATGTAGATACATTTGGAACAAACAAAATCGATGATGCGGAAATTATCAAACGGGTCAAGGCTAACTTTGATTTTTCTCCATACGGTATTGAACAGAGTCTGCAGTTGCGCTCGGCGGATCGCAAGTACCTCGAAACAGCGGCCTACGGTCACTTTGGCCGCGAAGGCAATACTTTCACCTGGGAGCGGACCGACAAGGCCGATGCCCTGCGTTAATCGCTGATCGCATTGCTTGGACAAGAAACTTCAGGGATACCCGCAGTATGGAAAAAAAGGCAACTCGCGACGCGTATGGCGAAACCCTGCGTGAATTGGGCCGGCAGCATAGTTCAATTGTGGTTTTGGACGCGGATTTATCCGGTTCCACGAAAACCAATCTGTTTGCCAAAGAATTCCCGGATCGCTTCATTAATGTGGGTGTGGCGGAGCAAAATCTGGTCGGAATGGCGGCCGGTTTTGCCCTGTCCGGCTTGACCGCCTTTGCCTCCAGTTTTGCCATGTTCCTGAGCGGTCGCGCCTGGGAAATCACGCGTAACTCGGTTGCCTATCCCGGTTTGAATGTCAAGCTAGTGGCCACTCACGGCGGTATTACGGTTGGCGAGGATGGCGCTAGTCACCAGTGTATTGAGGACCTGGCCATTATGCGCGCCATTCCAGAGATGCGGGTTTTCATCCCGGCGGACGCTCCTGAAATGGAGCAGGTGATTCGCAAGGCCTATGAACTGCAGGGGCCGGTGTATGTGCGCGCCGGTCGCTCCGGCGTGCCGGTGCTGGCACATGCCAGTGATTATCAATTTGAGCCGGGCAAGGCCGAGATCCGTCGCGAAGGTCGCGACGCAACCATTGTGGCCTGCGGGATCATGGTTGCCGAGGCCGATCAAGCTGCAGCCCTGTTAGCAGCCGAGCATCAGCTGGATGTGGCCGTCCTGAATATGGCTTCAATCAAGCCATTTGATACCGATACCATGGTCCGTTTCGCGCGCCAAACCGGAGTGGTGGTGAGCTGCGAGGAGCATAACATCATCGGCGGTCTGGGTTCCGCTGTGTGCGAGTGTTTGGCCGAGCATTTTCCCGTGCCAGTCAAGCGAATGGGTATGCTGGATCAGTTTGGTCAAAGCGGCCCGGCCGAAGAATTACTTGACCATTATAAACTCCGTGCCTCTGATATCGTCAGCACAGTTTTGGAAGCAGTCCAAAAAGCACGGGAAAGTTAATTTGAAAATAGCAGTCTATCCGGGTTCCTTCGATCCGGTCACCAATGGGCACCTGGACATTATTGAACGGGCCAGCCGCATGTTTGATCGGGTCATTGTAGCAGTTGCCATCAATTCCTCCAAGAAAGGGTTGTTTAGCCGTCAGGAACGAGTCGAATTGCTGGAAAAAGTCACGGCCCGGATGGCGAACGTGCACATTGACCATTTCGAGGGCCTGTTGGTGGAATACTGTGCCCGTCAATCCGCCATGGCAGTGATCCGCGGACTGCGAGCGGTCAGCGATTTTGATTATGAGTATGCGATGTACCAGATGAATCGAGAATTTGACAAGGGCATTGATACTGTCTTTTTATTGGCATCCAGAGAGTACTCCTATCTATCGAGTACAATTATCAAGGAATTTGCCCGTTACGGACGCAGCGTGGCTCCGTACGCGCCTGACGCGGTCAACCAGGCTCTATTGTCAAAATTTGGACACAATGCCCTTGAAAGCAACTAGGTCTACAGCGCTCGATACCAGTCTGCAAATTGCAGCGCCGGAATACATTGTATTTGAAAACCGTCTGGCGGGGCCCACCATCCGCTTCCTGGCCGTGCTGCTGGATCACATCTTGTTCCTGGTGATCATCTTTATCATTGTCTTTATTTTAATATTAGCCTCGATCTTCAATTTTTTTAAATATATGGAGACTCTTTCAGGGGCGGCCATGTTTGTTTTCTTCATCCTGCTTTTTTTATTGTATTGGTTTTATTTCTTCTTGCAAGAGTATTTCATGCGCGGTCGGACGATTGGCAAACTGGCCCTGGGTCTGCGGGTCATCTCGCTGGACGGCACATCGCTGGATTTTTTTCAGGTCTTTTTACGCAATCTATTGCGATTCGCCGACATGTTTCCGGTAGAAGGCGGCTTTTTCCCGGCTTACACAGTGGGGCTTTGCAGTATGTTTTTAGACCCGCGGGCCTTTCGGCGTCTGGGAGATTTGGCCGCGGGCACAATTGTGATTCGAGACAAACGGACCCGCCGACAGCCGGAGTATCAATTTGAAAACCGGTCGGTACAAACCCTGGCAGCAGACATGCAGATCAAGCATCCGCCCTCGGTTGTTTTGGCCCGGGCGTTGCATGATTTTGCCGTCCAGACCAGCCGTTTACACCCCCAGCGCCTGCAAGAAATCGCTAGTCGCGTCTATGAGCCGATTGCGCGCCAATTTGGTATCAATCGGGAACTGTATCCCGATTTGGACCCGGTGCATGTGCTCCTGGCCGCTCATACCGTGCTTTTTCAGCTGGAAAGGGACACCGAAGCGCGCCTGGGAACACACAGGGGGCCGGCTGAATGACGCCGATTGAATTCATTAACAAGCGCAATGGCGACTGGCAGCGGCTGGAATCGCTTTTGGACCAGTTGGAAAACCGGATGGATTTTTTCAGTCAGGCCGGTCAATGGATCGAATTTGCACGCCTGTATCGCGCTGTGAGCACGGACCTGAGCCTTTCGGATGTGTACCGCTTGTCGACGGGCAGTCGCGAATACTTACAGGATTTAGTCGGTCGTTCACACTCCGTGCTCTATTCTTTCTCGCGCAGCCGCTTGCGCAATCTGGCCACCTATCTGTCTCATTTTATACCACGGCGGGTGTTTGCAGATGTGTATGTCTGGATCTGTCAAATCGCCTTTTTTGGTACTTTTTTTATTTCCGGGTATATCTCCTGGCAAACGCCCGATTTCGCTGTGTCCGTCGTGGGGGAGTCCATGATCGAACAGATCCAGGAAATGCATCTGGATCGAAACGATCATAGTCCGGCCGACAAGATTGCCGCCTCGGCCTGGTATGTATTTAATAACGGCAGCATTGACTTGCAAACATTTATCCTGGGGATTCTGGGCGGAATCGGCTCGCTAGTAAGCGTGCTCTTCAATGGTATCTTCATCGGCGCTATCATAGGTTACCTGCTCAGCGGTCCGGCTGCTGCGAATATCACCTGCTGGATCACGGGTCATGCCGTGTTCGAACTCTACGCGATCGGACTCAGTGCCGGGGCGGGGCTGCGCATCGGTTACGCCTTTATCGCCGCTAATGGACGATCCCGCCTGCTGGCCTTGCAGGAAGAGGCGCGCAACGCGGTGCCCATTATCGGTATTGCCGTCACCCTGACGATTCTGGCCGGTTTTATTGAAGCCTGGTTGGGACCAATGCCTTGCGGCAGCGGCTGGAGCCGGATTTGGCTGGTGAAACTGGCTGTCATGAGTCTCAGCCTTTTTTTTGTGATCAGTTATTTCTATATTTTAGGATTCCTGCGTTATCGCGCAGAGTCGCTGCGGCCAAAGTAAGACCGGGTGGATATTCGCAATATACAGTTTGAATTGCGCCAGCGCCGCATGGACGAGGTCTTTGACTTTGCCTTGTACGTGATGCGCCATAATCTTTGGCATTACACCAGTCTCTTGATCGGTCCTGTGCTGCTTTTTGGCGCGTGCAACATTGCCTGGTCCTGGTACTGGTATCAGCTAGAAGAGGAATTGCTTTTCTGGAGCGGACCGCATTTTAGTTTAATAGCATTGCTCTTTTTGCAAAAAAGCCTGATCGCGCACTTGCTGATTCTATATAATGGCATGTTTCTGTTTAATGAAAAGCCATCCCGGCGCAGTGTGTGGCTCGGTTTTTGGCGCTCTTTGCTGCGTTATGGCTGGCATCAGATCATTGTGCGGATGACATGGATATTTGGGCTGGCCTGGACTCTTTTTTTTCCAGCGCGCTCTCTAGTGACCCATTTTTTCAAGAGTGAGGTGATTTTACTGGAGCAACTCAAGGGACGAGAAATGCGCGAACGCCTGCGCTATCTCGGTCGCACCCACATAGAACGCTCAATTGTTTTTATTGCCATGGAACTGATCTTTTTTATCGTCTGGCTGCTTTTGGGCGCGTTTGGTTATAATCAGCTGGTCGGTCTGTTTGACATGCAAGACTTTAGCTGGTGGACATCGGCCAATCTGGAACAGGGTTTTTTATCGCCAGTAGTCGGTCTTTTGTGTCTGCCCTGGTTCGTTTTCCACTCCATTGCCAAATTTATCTATTATATCGATGCGCGCGCCGAGCGGGAAGGCTGGGCGATTGAAATTCAGCTGCTGCGGGGTTTGCAAAACGATCCGCTGCAAGGGGTTGATGGTGCATCCCGGATCTAAACGCTTGTTGGGCGCTGTGGTCCTGACGCTCGTTTGGGCCGGTGTCGCATCCCTACAGCCGATCGCGGCGGAGGAGGTGACTGCTGAAAAGCTCAAGTCAGCCCGCTGGTACGACTACGAATCGCGCGATTATTATCAATACAAGCCCCAGGATATTAAATTACCGGAAGAAAAACAGCCTCGCGATCCCTTGTTGCCGCGCATGAATCCGCTGGAGGCATTGCTCGGTTTTATTGCCAGCCTGTTTACGGAACTGGTGCCGGCGCTAGCCACGGTCTTGTTGATTCTGCTTGTGTTGGCGATGTTGTTTTTTCTCGCTCGGATCATTCGCGAACAATGGGGTCAGAAAAAACTGGAAAGAACTCTGGACAGCCGCTTGAGTCATAGTCAAATACCGGCAGCCCTGGCCAAAGAACTGGAATCCCGGCGCGATTATCAATTAGCGGACTTGCAGCAGTTGATTGAGACAGCCCTGGCACAGACGGATTGGCGCAAGGCCGTACTCTGGATGTATCTGTATTGTCTGCTTTGGCATCAGTTGAACGCCGGTCTGTACCTGCATCGCCGTTTCACAGCCCGCGAATACGCGCGTCAAATCGATCACCTGCGGCCAACCCAAATGGTAACGCATGCCGGCGCTGCCGAACTGGTGGCGCAACTAGTGGCCTGTTTTGAATACGCGCTCTATCGCGGCACCAATCATCCCGATCTGGAGGCCGGACAGCTTTGGTCTGCCATGCAACAAGTCTGGCCCGCGGAGGCCCAAATCAAATGAGAACCCGGCGTCGACTCTTGTTTGGTCTGACTACGATAGCGCTGGTCTGGAGCTCGACGGCCTGCGACAATAATGAGCTGGCGGAAATGCGCTATGGCACGCTTGGCAATGACAGCATCAATGGCCTGGATGTTTTGTATGCGCTGGTGAAACAAAAAGCAGACGATTATTTTGAGTCCAATTGGCTAAACAATCGCGTGCGCCGCAAAGCCGATTTGGTCATCTTTGTGGAAACCAGGACCCAGGATCGCTCACTAACCTATTACCAACACATGGAGGCCTGGCTGCGCCAATTGCATTTCCAGGATTTAAACCTGGAAGAAAAACAGGAAACGAAAGAAGACGACGTATCCACCGAGGAGGACTATGCAACCGAGGACGACGAAGCGGATGAGGACGTGCCGGAAGGCGAAGCAGATGATTCCAAAGCTGAGGAATATGTTCCCGGGGAAGACCTGCAAGAGATGCTGCCCGACAGTCAGGAAATTCGTTTTCGTCACCTGCTTTCCATTCGTTCGGCGGATCAGGTGGCATTGCGAAGTCTGGAAAACGGTAGATCTGGCGCACCAACAGGGTCGTCTGAATCGCGCTATTTTGTGCCTGGCGGTGAAGCCGATGGCCAGGCGGTGCCCTATCCGGACGAGAAATATAAGACTATTTTATACTTTTTGCGCGACACAGATTGCAATCAGGCTTTTTTAGAGCGTGTGGTTCATGACCTGAAGGCCTACGAAGCGGAGCGCCGTTTTGTCGAAGCCATTCTGGAAGAAGAAATACACAGCCGGGCGATGATGCCTTTGAATGAGCGTATCCCCTTTGGCAAACGCTCTGTGCTTTACAAGCAAGGTCCGCTGATTCGCCAGGATCGTTTAATCGCAAACAGCGAGGCCTTTCCCCGGGGAGTTTCTTTCTTTCCGTTACGCTCCAATGCTTCGGCGCCTGCGAGCCAACTGGATGACAACGGTGTCGATCTACCCAATCGGGTCCTTCTACAGGATAAGCAGGGTGGCGTGATGATCCGGGAGTTTTATTTTCCACGCAACCGCCTGATCATTGTATACAATACGGAACCGTTCCTCAATTTTTCGCTGGTGCGACCGGAATTTCATCGCCTGCTTCAGGACCTGTTGCATTACGCCGCCGGGGGGGCGCAGGTCAGGCCGGTTGTAGCCGTGTTGCAGAGCGGCCTGGTTCCGCCCGATAAGGCGGATGAGGAAGAATTGAGTTTGCTTAGAATTTTGAATATATTCCCGCTGAATGTTATCCTGTTGCAATTCGCAGTGGTATTAATTCTGTTTTTACTTTATAAATGGCCGCATGACCGTCGTCCCCGACCGGCGCGAGGCGCAGGCAGCCGGGTATTTTTGGAGCATTTTCAGGCTCTCGGTTATCATTTGGCGCGATCCAAAGAGCGTGAACAGTACCTGCAGCGTTTGCTGGATTATCGTGAATTGCAGGGTTTGGAAAGCTTGCCTATTGAAGACTTAGCGCCTGTTCCCGCAACTGGTGCAGCGATCAATGACGAATCTATTAATAAGGAAAATTAACTATGTCAATTGCAACAAATTATCAGGAAGAATTGAATGGACTGCGTTCAGCAATCGCCGAGGTTTTTATCGGCCAGCCGGAATTGGTCGAAGGCAGTTTGTGCGCCTTGCTCGCCGGCGGACATGTATTGATCGAGGGCGTACCTGGCTTGGGGAAAACCTTGCTGGTCCGCAGTCTGGGTCAATTGCTGGGTTGCGATTTTAGCCGCATTCAGTTCACGCCGGATTTAATGCCCTCCGATATTACCGGCTCGCACATTTACAATCTGAAAGAACAAAAATTCCAGTTCATGCGCGGTCCGGTGTTTACCAATTTGCTATTGGCAGATGAAATCAACCGCTCACCGGCAAAAACACACTCCGCACTACTTGAGATTATGCAAGAAACGCAGGTAACGATTGATAACCGGACCTACCCGATCGAAAAGCCGTTCTTTGTGATGGCAACCCAAAATCCGGTCGAGTCCGAAGGGACCTATAATCTGCCGGAAGCGGCCCTGGATCGCTTCCTGTTAAAATTAATGATCTACTATCCAGCTGAGGCCGAGGAACTGGACATCCTGCGGTTGCACTCCACCGGGGATGGCAGCGAGCGTATCAAGGAAATCAAATCGGTCCTGAGCAAAAAGGCGATTCTCGAGATTGGCCAACAAGTGGATCAGATCACTGTCTCGGAGGGAGTGTTACATTATATAAACAAGCTGGTGCGCGTCACCCGCAGTCACCAGGATATTTATTTAGGCTGTTCTCCGCGTGCCGGACTGGCGCTGATGAAAACAGCCCGGGCGCGGGCCTTGCTGGAAAACCGTGATTTTGTGATTCCGGACGATATCAAAGCCCTGACCCCGGCGGCCTTTCGGCATCGAATTGTGCTGACCCCGGAAGCCGAAGTGGAAGGCCGTCAGATCGATGATGTCATTCAGGCAGTGATCGCCGAGGTGCCGGTGCCCGATCGATAGACCCCGGCAGGATGGTTAGTTCCAATGCTGGCAACTGATCGTTTGGCTGGAATTAAAGGGCAGCTACAAAACAGGCTTTGCATGCATTTGCCGATGCTACCTGCCATGCGGGTTCCAGATCCTTGCCGCACTCAAGGATGTATTCAAGACAGAGTGAATTGCAGCCTCGCAAAGGCGCTGCCCGTCTCCCTTAAAGAGACTGGATTGGTATTAGGGCCGCGCCAGGCTTTGTCACAGTTACAGATGTTGCCGCAGATGGTCTCAACTGGCGTGCAGTAATTCAGAATCGCCGATCAGGCCCTCATCTAATAGAGAAATCAGTTGGTGAGTGCGTTCTTCAAATTCCATTACAGCACTCATGGGCATTTTGGCACTGCTGTCCATGCGCGCCTGCAGGAGTTCATCGGCCAGATTGATGGCTGTCAGAACAGCCAGCCGGGCGCGGTTATTGCCGGTGGCACGATTGCTGGACTGGCTTAATTCGCGCATACGTTCATCAACCAGGCGGGCGACCTCGGAAATGTAGCCGGGATCGGCCTCGCCCTTGATGGTGTAGCGTTCGCCCAGGATTTCGACATGGACGCGTGCGTTTTGATCTGTGTTGCTTGCACTCATCTTTTTGCCTGATCCCGGAACCTGCATTTATTTATCGTCTTCTTCTACGATTAGAAAGTCGTCGTCATCATCGACATCAAATACGCCCAGGGAGTCGTCCTCATCATCAAGTAAAATATCATCGCCGGCATCTACAGCCGGGGCTGCGGGAGCGGGGCTGTCGTCTGCGACTGTTGTCGGCGCTGTTTCCATAATCGGCTCTGGTTCGCTGTCCGGTGCGCTGGTTTCTTCTGCAACTTCTTCGGTCAGAACAATGTCTTCTTCTTCATCATCCAGGATAATGATCTCATCGTCTTCTTCAATTGCTGGCAGGGTTTCGCTGCTCGAAACCGTGTCCGCAGTTTTGGCTGCCGGCAGGTCTTCTTCTATGATCACAACGCTCTCATCGTCGCCGCTATCCTCGACTGGTGCGGCAGCGGGCTCGCTTTCCAGTACCGGCTCAGGTTCGGCGGCTACACTTTCGGAGATTGCAGCTACGGGAGCAGTTTCCGGCTCGCTGACTGGCGCAGCGCTTGCTACCGCAGTCCGGGCGCCGCCCTGGTCGCCGACATCACTCAAGCGACCCAGGATATCGGTAATTTTACGTTCCAGCACTTCCTCACGGCTTTTGAGTTCATTGAGCTCTTTGGTGGTGCTTTCCAGCTGTCCCTTGACCTCGCCGATTTCTTTTTCTTTCTCTTCAAGCGAAAGTTTCAGTTCGCCGTGTTCCTTGCGGATGGTTTCGTTCTCGGTTTCCAAACGAGAATTTTCGGAACGCAGGTCTCCGATTAATTCCAGGGCTCTAAGTATGCGGCCTTCCAGTTCGTCGAGTTGCTCAATAGTGATCATGCCAAAATGCTCCTTAATTTGCTATGCTAGACAGTCCCGGCTGTCATTATCACTGTCAGTTTGTATCAGTACAGAGTATAGTTCCAGTGACGGCAAGTCATTCTGATTCAAGCAGTATTTTTTTTCAGCAACAAAAAGAAATTCCCGCTCCCGGTGACAAAAAACAGCTGTTTGAGGTGTCGCTGGCCGGCAAGGCAAGCGCTTGCAGCTCAGGCGGGTCGGCTTGAGTTACGATTGGGTTCCAAAGCACAACAGGGTGTCATTTTTCAGCTTTTTCGTTTGAGTCTGATGGTTACGTGTGCGGTTGTCGGATGGCCCCTGAAAAATGGCGGAACAAACAATTTATGCTCTTAATCAGCCGGTTAGCGTTAGGTCCAGCCGACAGCCGACTTCGATGGCGGCATTCTTCAGGGTACCAGACATCATACGACCCAGCTTCAGGGCTGCGCCGCTGATTGCCGGTGTGAACCGGGGATTCTGCCAGGCTTTCATGGTGACTACCTTTCCGGTCAGAGGCCATTATAACAATTAGTTATGAGAAACATAGATACTATTTATTTGACT
>JAGRNA010000004.1 GCA_020441005.1 Leptospiraceae bacterium | reverse complement strand
ATGAACAGATTCCGGTCAAATGCCTGGACTGCGACGAATGGTATACTTTTAACTTTTAGAATCCGGTGATGATTCCGACCCGGGAATCATCTCGCAATTGCCATCAAAGACAACCCCGTCGGCTATTTGCAATTTGGCCGTCTTGATGTTGCCAATGACCTTGCCGTTCTCCAGCATTTCCAGGCGCTTGCTCGCCTCGATATTGCCCTTGACCAGGCCGCCGACAATTACAGTGCCGGCTTTAATATTCGCGGTCACCTCGGCACCATTCCCGATGAGTAAAACGCCTTTCGTGTTTATTTCACCCTTGAAGCTGCCGTTGATTTGCAGAGGCCGTTTAAATTCCAGGTAGCCGTCAAAGGCGGTCTCTTTGCCAAAAACGGTCGAGATGATTCCATCTTCGGTAACGGTTGGGAATTTTTCTGTTTTGCTGCGAGCCATGGAAAAATTATTTTGTCGTCATGACGAAAACACCATCCCAGTCGTCGCCTGGTGGATGGGTGATATAGGTATCACAACGATCGAGGTATAGTTTTGCCGGTCCGTCCTCCGGGATGATTTGCAGGCATTGTTGAAATTGCTCTTTCGCTGCCTGGAAATTTCGTTGCTTGTACAAATTCAAGGCTGCATTGTATAGCTCTAGTAGTTGGCTCTTTTCAGCAGTGATCAAGGTCGGACTCCTCGGCTACTCAGTTTACTGTATGGGGGGTCAAGTCAACTCATTTTAGGCTGTTTCACCTGGAATTATGTCATCATCCTGAATCTGGCCTAACTGACTCACCGCTTCTTCTGTGGCGCGCACGGTCTGCCAATGGCTGCTGGTGGCAGGCAGGTCCAGGCTGAATGCCTGTAGCAATTGCGATAATTGGCGAGTATCATGGACGGCAATGATAACGGTGTGGGGGATATCCGTGGAAAGCAAATAAAGCAGGCTGCAAAGGGTCATCGGATGACCGGCGTAAGCCGGATCGGTCTGGTAGATCCGTTCTTTGGTAAAATCGATTCTCTTTTGCCAAAGTTCGGCAATCAAACGACGCCAGGTCGCAAGTAATTTGTTTAGCAGGCGACAAAAGCGTTCCACGGCGAAGCGTTGCGCGGATTCATTCATTAACAAGGCTAGCTGGTTGCTGGTTTTTTGCAAATGGTGATGAATGGCAGGCGCATACTGATCAAAAACAAGGACATCATAAAAATGGTTCTGGTATTGCCGCAAATAGGCGCTGGGAGCCGGGTAGCTGGCGCTGAATCGGAAATGCTGCCCGGCAAACAAGTCCAGAATTATTTTTTCCTGCTGCTTGAGCAAGTTATAGTAATGGTTGAGTTCGGCCTTGACGCTGGCTCCCTGATCCAGTGAGGGCTCGATATTGCCGGCTAATAGCAGCAGTTGCTTGTTATACAGATTCTTAAAGGGTCGAAACGAGATGGTCCAGACCTGGGCAGCCCGAATGCTGGCTACAAATGTAGCGCCGCTTTGATCGCGCTGAAAACGAAAGTCGCTTTCCAATAGATTGGCCGGGAATTGCAGAACCTGACGGGGACCATACAAATGATCAAAATCGGTCGCCTGCCAGCGGGTCTGATGGGTGGTGAGTTGCGCTGTACAGATTCCAAAGAATCGAATACGGCCCGCTGCCTGCCACTGAGCCAGATTTTGGCGCAAGAACAGACCATAGGGTTGCATGAATTCAAGCCCGATCTCTGGATATTGAATTTGCAACACATCTATACAATCCAGAGAAAGCCATTCCATGACTTCATCGATTCGGGCCTGAAGAAATCGAGGGTGCAGGGACCAATGCAGGCCAGGATCAGTTGCAACAGCCGGCCATGCATTTGCCGGCCGATGAAATCCGAGGCTTAACACGAAAATTAATTGAGTGCGCCGTATGCGACCCGTCTGGTTCAAATCCAGCAAGATTTGTTTCAGCGCGCCTAGTCGTTGCTTGTGCTGTTCATCCACATGCAAAACGATCACATTGATTCCGCTCAGCAGGGCATCACGCATCGCCATAGAGGTGCCAGGGCGGACAGGATCCAGGTGAGTGTTGCTAATTGCCAGTCGCGAACAATACAGACCCCCCAAGGCCGCCGGTTGGCAATACCAGTTGGGGGCCCTGTATTTTGGCCAACGACGCTGATTATATTGGAAGTATTCTCTGGTTCCCTCCGGAGTGGCCGTACCGGAAAGCAAAACCGAAGCCATGCAATTCTAGCCTATCGTTTCACGATTCTTGATTTGCGAATGCAGGCGCGCTGCCTGTTCGTATTCCTCATTGAAAATGGCCTTGAATTTGAGCAGGTACAGACGGGCCAAATCCCCATCATTTTTTTCGATGACCTTTAGCATATTACCGGCATCGTATTGGGGGTATCTGGTCTGCATATACTGCAGTATGCGCGGCAATTCATGCACAAAAAGCGGTTTCGGATTATCTGCCAGGCTACGTTCCAGCTTGATCAGGGTATGTTCCTCATCGCTAATGTTTTGGGGGACCTCGCTGCTGCGCACGCCCCTGGCTACATCCATACGCGCCCAGGGCTCCCGGTTTTCAAAGGCTTCGCGGCACAGCTCCACATATTCTACCACCTGGCGATTCAAATCTTCCAGTCGATCTTCAATGTATTTGCTTTCCGGGATACTGCCCGGTTGTTCGTAGTCGTCAATGCGGACAATATCATATTCTCGGCGAGTGGAAAAAATATTCTTTAATTCATAGCGATTGCCAACCGCAATGGGTGGAAAGACGACTACCGGAAAATTTTGTTCGCGTGCGTCAAGCAGGCTGACCACAATATTGCAGGCGATGAAGCGTGCGTCCGATTCAATCGGATTCACGCCGATCACCTTGCACCAGGCAATCAGGTTGCCACTGGGATTTTGTGGGTTGCCCCGGACAAACTCAAGCATTTGAGTGAAGACTGCAGGGCCGCCGATCAATGTCAAGTAGAAGAAGGGCAAAAAACAAACAGGGCCCCTGTCAGACCCCGCGGCGGTGATACTGACTGACGGGCAGATCGAGGGGCGGTTCAATGCGCTTGCCGTTCTGGCGCACGATTTTTCCGGGTGTGCCCACCACTGTGCAATCAGACGGTATATCACGATTGATCACCACTGATTCGGCTCCCACACAGACATTGTCGCCGATATGTATCGCGCCCAACAAGGTAGCGCTGGTGCCGATCAATACATTGTTTCCCAGGGTTGGGTGCCTTTTCCCACGCTGCTTACCAGTTCCTCCAAGCGTAACCCCATGAAAAAGCACGCAATTGCTGCCAATCACGCTGGTTTCCCCAATCACTACTCCCATACCATGATCGATAAAGAAACCTGGTCCGATCCGGGCACCGGGATGGATCTCAATACCGGTAAAAAAACGCGACAACTGGGAAAAAAGTCTGGCCAAAAAGAAGAACCGCAGCCGAAAGAAGATGCTGCTGATATAGCGATGCAGGAATATGGCATGTAAACAGGGGTATAGCAGAAAATCAAGGCCCCGCGAAGCCGGGTCATTGCGTTTAATCGCCCTGATATCCTCTACAATAGCCAATGGCATAGGGCAATGTTTGTGAGGCTCTCTTTTTGCCAATTCTCTATTCTGCCTGGATATCCCGCCCTCAGGCCCATTTTACTCCTGCAGGCCCAATGCGCGGGCCAATGTTTGCAGGTCGCGGCGGCTTACAATTTTGTTGTTTTGGATGCGATGGACGATAATAAGTTTGTCCTGTTTCAGGACTAGCGCCTGAGCATACTGACGCTTGAAGAACAAAAAACCGGGATGATCCGGCAAAAAGTCATAATCCTCGCAAAAAGCGTAATGGGCCCTGGCTCCGGGTCGGGCCTCCAACCGGGATAAAAACGGATCTGCGATCAGCTTTTCGGATCGGAGCAGATCGTTGGTCCATTCTTCGGCATTTGTGCGGATAAACAGCGTGATAATGAAATCGCGTTGGAGCAACAATCTGATTTTCGTCGTCAGGGAACTACAATCGTCCAGCTCACGATTCAGGCTTTGATAGTTGTATGGCGGTGTGAGCAAGCGGCGGGATTGGTAGTAGCCGCCCAAAAGCAGAATAGTGTACAATAAAGGCCCCAAACAGGCAATCGTGATGTAGAACTGCGAGTCCTGCGACCAGACAGCCAGGTAACCAAACAGGGCGCTAAAAAACAGACCCGAAAACAGGGCGCCAGGCAAGTAGCGCGCTTCGAGTCCACGCAGCGGCGAACTATAATCGCGTGATTTGCTGAATAGAATCAATAAGGCGGCTGTAATGCAAAGTCCGGTATAAACAATGTTGATAAAAACCAGCGGGCTTTCTCGTTGGAAGACTCTACCGTTTTCGATCCCGACCTGCAGACCAAAGAAGGCGGACGCAATTACACTGGCGACTGCCAAAAACAGAATCAGATTGCAATGCCGGCACCAGGTACGGGGCGGGAAAAAAGACGCAATTTTCAGTAAGAAAGCCAAACCAATCGCCGCGAGTGAATCCGTGCCAAATGATAAATAGCGCAGTTCGATAAGTCGTTGGGGGAGTTGCGGTGCCTCTGTAGAGTAACGCGTCAGCAGGTCAAAAAAGATCATCCCGGTTTGGTTGCCTGGATGATTGGTTAGCAGGCTATTGATTGCCAATTCCCAATGCAGTTCCATGGCCAGGCTGACCGCCCATGCGCCGGAAAACAGGGTAAAAAAGACCAGATTGAATGGATAACGTCCCCGATATATGTACAAAATGACAGTCAGGTTGCTGATCAGGACAGCGGACGTAGCAAAGGGCAGCGCATTTACCATCAGGGACCGGCCATCAGTATGTCAGAATATTGCAAATCCTATCCTCACAGGGCTTTATTCACTGCTATTGATGATTTCGATTGGTTCGTACAAGTCAAACTCTTCCAATAAATAACGGGCGACACAAAAAGCCATCTGAATGGAATTTTTACCCTCAAACTCGGCTGGCATGTTGTTTTGCTGGCAAAAGCGGGCAAAGGACAGGCAGGCATTTGTACCCTGAAACTCTCTGAGCTCGCTGTACAAGACAGTTCGAAAGTTGTCGCGGATCATAATACGCGATATACGCACACCTAGATTGTCAGTTATGCGCTGCGCTGACTGCTCATTGGAATACCCACACACAAAGTCGCGCAGGGCATGTAAGTACACCGGGTCCTTGATGCCAAAATCGCCTCGGCGTAGTCTAAGCACACCATCATTGCTGCGAACAGGTATTTTCATCAAATGTCAGGATGCAATAATCTGGCGTTAAAAAATACATGCCAATACATTGCATTGAATTTAGACAAATACGCCTATGGCCGCTTGATTTGGCAAGCCATTTATGAAGATCATGGGGCCTGATAAAGGCTTTGCCCGTTTTTTTAAACAGTATTTTCACAAGCAATTCGCCGGGTGGGACAACCCGGGAACGAAGAAAATCAGCGCACAGCTACTCCCGCTTGTAGTCGTTGCCAATTCGATCGGGTCCGGACAAGACCTGGCACCGTCTCGCAACGCTTCCCGAAATAAGCGTTGGTGCCTGACCGCGGTCATTACCGGACCCGCTTACCCGCCTGGTTGGCGATTGAGTCCGGTCAGCGTCAGCCGCGAAAGAGCTGACGCCAGTCCAGTTTGCCTTTCAAGGCATAAACCGATTGTCCCCTGGGCAATTGATTCAAATAGTCTGGAATCGGCATTTGCTGCGATTCCAGGAATCTTTGGGCTTCATCGACGCCGCCTAATAGATCAATCCAGGCGCTTGGTGCGACCCAGTTGAAGCCATAACTCATCGCCCCGTCAACTCCGGCCAGATCTGTAACAGCGGGGATCAGTTCCAGAGCGTAGGATACGTAACGGGCGAGAAAATGCCTCAGGATATCGGCTTCCAGCCCCTTGGCGCTCTTGAAAATATTCACGGCTGCCTTATAGTCAGAGGCCTGAATTGCGCGACGTGCATCTTGTTGATAGGGGATTTCTACTTTAGGCAGCTCCTGATAGCTTTCTGTTTTCGTGTTATACACCTGCTTGACCGTCTTGCCCTCGGCCGTTTTGGATCGCATATACAGCCCGTGACCGGCCTTGTTGCCCATCAGGCCGGAATGGATCATGTGTTGCATGTAGTTGGGCATCTGAAAGGTTTCATGAGCGCTGTCACTGGTATTATCAAAGATATTATCTACGATTGCCTTGTGGACATCGAGACCCACCAGGTCCACTGTTGCCAGCGGACTCATGGCTCGGCCCGTATAGGGTCCCATGATCGAATCGATTAGATGAATACCACCTTTATCCTGGTATTGCTCGGCCATTTGCGCGGCTTCATTCATGATCTGAAATCCGATGCGGTTACCGGCAAAGGCCGGCGTATCATTGGTCACTACCACGTAACGCATCAGCTGTTTTTCCAGATAGTCTCGTAAAGCGCTCGTCACCATCGGATCGTTTCCCGGATGGGTCACCAGCTCGCAAAGGACCAGTTTGTAGGGCGGATTGAAAAAATGGGTGCCATAATAGTGCTTTTGGCCGTCCGCATCAAAGTGCGAAGCGAGTCTTTCTATAGAAAGTCCGGAGCTCACGGTAGAAATGATGCTGCCTGGCTTGCGGGCCGCGGCGATGCGTTTGTTAATTGGTTCTTTGACCCCGTAGGACTCCGCCACACATTCGAAAACCCAGTCACTTTGGGCTACGCAACGCTCTAGATCATCATCGTAAGAACCGGCTTCAAAACGATCGGCAATCACTCCGGAGCGCACCGAGGCGACAGCTGCGTCAATGCCAGCCTGGGCCTTGTCTTTGGTGCGTGCCAGCATATAAACCCGGGCTCCCCCGAATGCAGCTGCAATAGCTGCGGAGCCAGCCCCCATAGTGCCATTTGCTCCCAGTACGGTAACAGATTTGATTTCGTTCATATGCAAGGAAACTCCCCGGAAAATAAATTTGCAACCAGTTATGGACAGGAAACAAACAAGTCAACCAATAGAATTCCTTTTGTTTCTGGCTTAAATCTGGACTACCAGGTGGACTGGAAGGCCAGCGGAACGCCCGGGTGTCAGGCGTGGAGCCTGGTTAGTCTTATACTACGAGCGGTTTTGATTCCAGGTAAAGTTCACATTCAGATAATAGTTGGTGGCCATGGCGATGACAATGCCGATCAGATAATTTGCATATCGGGCCCAGGGCTCCATCAAAACATCGATCAAAAAGCCGTTTGAATAGAGCAACTGAAAAACACCCCACTGGATAAGGAATCCAAGCATACTAATCGCCTGGAATTCGAAAAGACCGCGCATATTGCCCCAGAGTCCCCGATGGCGAAACTCGTAAAAGGTAATATAATTATTCAGAAAATAATTGCTAAGGATCGACAATTCAATGCCAAAAGGCGCTGCCAGTTCCAGGTGTCCAATCAGGGGCAGGCTCCTCTGAACAGCTCCCAGGCCCAAAAGATTCCCCAGCCAGAAACCGGCAAAATTGATGAATACACCGGACGCTCCGACCATAGCATAGAGCATGAATGTGGATGAGATGAAACGACCGAAGCGAATATCGTACAGGGCAATCAGGTAGTTGCGGATCACAGATCCGCTCAGTTTGGTTTCACCGTGTAATCGCAGTCTGAATTGATATCCGATTTCAACCACCCGCGCAGCGGGATTGCGACCAATGAATTCCAGCAGGATCTTGAATCCAAGGGGATTGATCCTGTCACGGGAATTCCGGAATGTATCGCGGGCTATGGCAAAGAATCCACTCATCGGATCCTTGACCGTAATGGGCAGCATCAGCCTGGCCATGGTGGCAGCGGTCCAGCTAATAAAGCGCCTGCTTTTGGAAAAATCGCCGTAACTGCCGCCATCTACACCGCGTGAGCCGATTGCAATCTGATAACCATCTGTGTTGATGGCCTGGATCAAGGCTGGCAGGGCGCTTTCATCGTGCTGTAAATCGGAGTCCATTACCGCGAGGCACTGGCCATGGGCGATGGCCATACCATCCATGACAGCGGACGACAGGCCGCGCTTGTCCAGTCGACGGATCACCCGGATACGGGCATCGTCCGGAGCAAAATTCTCGGCTACCGCCCAGGTTTGATCGGGGCTGTCATCGTCGACTACAATGATTTCGTAACTGTATGCGCTCAAAACGCTCTGCAATTTGGCTAGCAAAACCGGGATATTGGCCGCTTCCTTGTAGGTTGGCAGAATAACGCTGACGACCGGCCTTGGATGAGATGATTTGGAACGCGTCATGCCCTAATTGCTGGTACATCGAACTGTGCCGCTCATAATCGCACCAGAGCTAGATACCATATCAAATTCGAGGTCCATGAATTCAACCGTATTCCCGTCCGAGTTCACACTGTAACCATTCTGCCAGTCAATTGTTCCGGAGCTGCCTTCAAAAGTGGCCACCGGCAGTTTGGATGTAAAGATAAAACTATCGGCCCCCCCACAACTAATGTTATCTGTTGTCTCGCAGGTTGGATTGACTCCTTCTGTCCCATTACAGCTGATAAAATCGGTGGTCGGACAGGTCTGGGCAGAACTGCTAGACGGGATCATCCGAAAACTGTCCTCATCTTCGTCGTAGGTATACTTGATTAAAAGCGTTTCTCCGGCCACAAACTGAATATAAGAGCTGATTGTATACTGGCTTACCGTGCTCGAAGTGGAGCTGGAGCTGGAAGTGCTGCTGTCGGAACTGCTTGATGAACTGCTAGTGCTCGCCGTGGCAGTTCCGCAACTGGTCGTCAGATCGCTGTCAACGCTGGTTTTGAACACTTGCAAGGAGCCGGTGACCAGATCTGCCGGTCCAATTAACTGGGCATCCAGTTCATCCGTTGAACTGCTACAGGCTGTAAGCATTATCAGACCGGGTATGACTAGCATTGCTATGCAAGGTAGGCTGCGTTGAATGGTCAGGGTGTTATTTTTCATTGCTGCTTGCGTGTGGGTGGCTGAGGACGCCTGTGCTTTTTGTAATCGCCGTCTGGACATGGCAACCATCGCAGTGACAGTATCGACCGCGTCCGAGCCGGTTTTGATCCGGAAAACACATTATTCGTTCAACCTCTGGCTGTCTTTGGATTCTTTGGGCAGACCTTCCCGAATCTGAACTAGCTGGATCTCAAATGGGGTAAAGGCTTTTTTGCGCAGATTCAGATTTTGATTGATATCCCGATACAATAAACCGCCTGCAAAGAGAACAAAATCATGGGCAATGACTGGTAATAGCACTTTTTTTTGCGTCAAGGGGTTCCAGTAAAAGAGTTCATTGTTTTTCAGGATCATGAATTCCTCCCGATCGCGAATAAACTGCAATTTGGGCCAAACCGGGCTGCGCATGGCAGTGCCGCGCTTGATATCATCGGTGAATTTCAATGCCAGTAATTGTCTTTGTCCGGCGCCGCCGGAGTAGGCGAAGGCCAGTGCGCTTGCAAATAAATAGGAGTCTTTGGCCCTTGAGGGCTTTTTTGTGTCTACTGGATCGGGTGCATTGTTGGGCTCCTTATCTGTAGCCAGCGGTTCGACCTCGGTCAGGGTGCTGCCATCAAATATGGTAAACAGGGCCGGCTTGGCGAAAGTGGTTTTCTCTGGAATCAGTTTGTTGCCGCTGCCCGGGTAGAAATAGAGCTGATAGTAGCCGCCTGTGCCATAAAAGGCCAACCATCCACGCTGATTGATCTGGTACAAATAAATGTTGTATTGCAATTTCTTGTATTTGCGACTAAACTGGTTTTGGGTAATTACGGTTGGTTCGGCTTCATGCGCAATTTGCCCATCCAGATCCAGTTGGGTCGCATTCCCGGCGATTTGATGGAAGTGAATATTGTTGTCTTTAATAAAATAAAGTATTTGGCCGTCGTCCGAAATGACAGGCTGATTTTGACAGGGCAGCATACCGATGTTGTGCTGAATCCGGCTATTGGACGTCGTATCAATCAATTCCAGATCACAAAGCTGGTCCTTGTTCTGTACCAGTACGGCGGCATACTTGCCACTAAACGATAATTGAAAGGAGGCAATCTTTTTATCCAAATCCATTTGCTGCCAAAGACTGGCGTCATGGAAATGAAATTGGGACCCCTGCGACCATGCCGCCAGATCGCCATTCAAACTGACCTGCAAGTCAACGGGTTTGGCCCGCGCTATCAGGGTCTCGGAGAATTCCTGATTGCTGGTTGTTAGCAGCTCTGCAATCCTTTGGCGGGCCTGCTCGATTTTGCCCTCCTGAATCCAGGTTTGTATTTCGGTCAGGCTTTCTGTTGGCGTCTGTGTGCACCGGAAAATGGCTAGCGCCAGGATCGTCCAATGGATCACGACCCGGATGCTGGTTATCCAGCTGATCGGCGAGCGTAACGAAAGCATCATGGAATACTTCTGGACCCGATGTCGTTTGTAAAGTTGAAACCGGAAATGATCTCCAGGCGCAGGGGTGGTCCTCGCTGCCGGAAAACACTCGCCACTTGCTCCACTTCCCAAATCCTGGCAAATACACGGTGCGCAATCCAGACCGCTGATCGAGGATAGCAGAGCAAAAAAATGGCGAGTAAAAAGAAGTCTACCACGGTTAGCAAAAAGGCTGCCCGCAAAACGGCCCAAAAGGCAGTCCAGAAGCCAAACACCAGCAAAGTCGCCGGGCAAAAGGCCACAGTGGCCGTAACAAAAAAGGCCGTGCTCAAGAAAACCAGCCGCTCCGGTGCAGCCAGCGCAACTCCCGGGTCGGCGGCGTTAAAGCCGGTTGCGGCCGTCCAGGCCCTCGAAACGCGCTTCACTCAACGGACTCAGCTACCGGAGGACTGGCAGGCTGCAAGCTTGCGCGCTCGCTTCGCACATAACAGCCTTGGAGAACATCTGGCGGGTCAGCGAGTAACAGTGGCGGGCTGGGTACTACGTTACCGCGATCAAGGGGGCTGCATTTTTATTGATTTGCGGGACCGTACCGGAATCATTCAGCTGATGTTTGATAGCTCGGTGATCAAGGATCATTTTGGCGCGGCCGAATCCATTCGATCTGAATTTGTCATTTTGGCAGCCGGACTCTTGCGCAAACGCAGTGCCGAAAACATTAATCCCCGGCTTAAAAACGGATCCATAGAAATCCTGGTGGATCGCTTTGAGATTCTGAATCAGTCGGCTACGCCGCCCTTTGGGCTGGATGAATACCAGGATGCCGGCGAAGACATTCGCCTGCGTTATCGCTACCTGGATTTGCGCCGCCAGGAAATGCGTGAGGCTTTGTTCAAGCGCTCCCAATTGAATATGGCCATCCGGCGCTTTCTGGAAGCCCGCGGATTTATCGAAATTGAAACGCCGGTGCTGAACAAGTCCACTCCCGAAGGAGCGCGCGATTTTCTGGTGCCAGCCCGGATGAGCCCCGGTGAATTCTTTGCCCTGCCGCAATCGCCACAGCTCTTCAAGCAAATACTCATGGTTGGTGGCATGGAAAAGTATTTTCAAATTGTAAAGTGCTTTCGCGACGAAGATTTGCGCGCTGACCGTCAACCCGAATTCACCCAGTTAGACCTGGAAATGAGTTTTGTGAATGCCGAGCTGCTCATGGAAAGCATGGAGGCGCTTTGGGCTCAGGTTTTTGAAGAGGTATTTCATTTTGAACTCAGCTTGCCGTTGCCGCGCATGAGTTATCGTGATGCGATGGAACTGTATGGCAAGGACGCCCCCGATTTGCGTTTTGGGATGCAATTGGTGGATGTGGCTGCTCTGGCCGTGGAAAGTGACTTTAAAGTCTTCAAGGATGTCATCCATCAGGGTGGTCGAGTCAAGGTCTTGCCGGTGCCTGGCGGTGCAACCCTGTCGCGCAAGGATATTGACGATTTGACCGAATGGGTTGGCCGCGACTTTGGGGCCCGGGGACTCGCCTGGATGAAGCATGAGCAAGAGGGTCTCAAGTCCGTCATCAGCAAATTTTTTACTAGTGATCAATTGGCAGAACTGGCCCGGCAATGCGGCAGTCAGGAGGGCGATATTCTTTTCTTTGGTGCCGGTCGTGAAGATATTGTACATGCGACGCTGGGCAATTTACGCGTCCATTTAGCTGAAAAGCTGGGATTGATTCCGGCAGACAGTTGGGCTCCGGTCTGGATTACCGATTTTCCCATGTTTGAAAGCGACCCCAAAACCGGTCAGCTCTACAGCATGCACCATCCCTTTACGGCACCCCGGCGTGATCAAGAGGAACGCCTGAAAGATCTGGATGCACTCAAGAATTCGAATCACAAGGATCCCGTGCTGGCCCAGGCCTACGATCTGGTGCTCAATGGCAACGAGATTGGCGGCGGATCGGTGCGGATCCATAAACCAGACGTTCAGCAGGATGTGTTTCGCATATTGGGGATCAGTGATGCCGAAGCTACAAGCAAATTCGGTTTCTTCCTGAATGCCTTGCAATATGGCGCACCACCGCATGCCGGTATCGCATTTGGCCTGGATCGGATCATGATGATCCTGCTCAAGCGCGATAGCATACGGGAAGTGATAGCATTCCCCAAGACCCAAAAGGGCCAATGCCTGATGTCAGAAACACCCTCGACCGTTAGTCGGACGCAACTAAACGAGCTGGGAATCCAGCTGCGCCAGGCGCCGACTACCGAAAGCTGAAAGCGGCTGAACAGAACCGTTGCCTGAATCATCACGGATCAATCGAATGTATCACTACCGGGTTCTGCTTTGATTCGCAATACCAGTCCGTCATTGACTGCCACAATAGTAACCCATTGATCGGCTGCGACGGGCCAATCGCACCGGGCTTGCCAGATTTCTCCCTGAAAGTCGACTGTGCCGGAGTTCCGGTCAACTGTGCTACGGGTGCGGGCCTCGTGACCAATCATCGCCACCGGGCCGCTGTAGAGCGGTGTGCGCTGTGCCCGGGCGGCCTTGTAGACAATGATGCTCATCAACAGGGTGATCGTCAGGGCGCTGATCCCGATCGATATCAAATCGGAGAGTTCGATCTGGCTATCCTTGAAAAGCAAAACCGAACCGAGCACAATGGATAAAATCCCGCCTATGGACAACAGGCCATAGCTGGATATCTGCATTTCCAGGATAAACAGGATGATGCCGAGTCCGATCAAGGCGAAGGCGGCATAATTCAAGGGTAAACCTTGCATGGCGTACAGGCCGACAAGCAGGCAAATCGCGCCGATCACGCCGGGATAAATACTGCCGGGATGATTAAACTCGGCATAGATGCCCAGCATGCCAATCAGGAATAGCACGTAGGCCAGTTGCGGATTGGACAAATGCTTGAGAAATCGGCCCAGGGCATCCTGGTCATGATCGATGATCTTTGCTGTGTGTAAATCGAGCGTCAGCGTTTGGCCAGCCATGCGCACCTTGCGATCCTGGATGCGCTGCAGTAGATCGATTTCGCTGGCGGCCACATAGTCGATGGCACCGATTCGACGCGCCTCAAGTGATGTGATATTACGCGCCTTTGTGATGCTTTCCACAGCGAAAAGGGCGTTGCGGCCATGAAATTCGGCGAGACCCTGGATTTGGGCAATCGCGTGATGAAAGAGCTTGCGTTTCAGATTGACGCTATCGCTGGTCCCGGCCTCCGTTGGAATGGCCTGGTCCTCTGTATCCTGGGCGCCACCGGGTCCCATGGTCAGCGGAGTGGCTGAACCCAGGTTGGTGGCTGGAGCCATGGCGCTGATATGCGAGGCGTACAGAATGAAAACTCCGGCCGAACCGCAACTAGCTCCGGCGGGTCCGACCCAGGTGATAACCGGTATGGGGGCATTCAGAATAGTTTTGATGATTTCATCCATGGATTGCATCAGGCCTCCCGGGGTATCCAGCACTAACAGCAGAGCCGCTGCATGTAGTTCCTGCGCTGCAGCCAAACCCTGCACCAGCTGATCATGACTGCTTTGGTCGATCATGCCATGCATCTCAATTCGTAGAATTCGCGGGTTCGCAGCGGAGGGGTCTTGATCACCCTGCGATTCCTGCTTCGTCTGGGCATAGACAGATCCCTGGGGAGTTTGTGGCAATGCGCTGGCTAAAAAGAGCATAGCCTGGCTCAATAGAAATAGTGTATAAAGCTTGCCTGGGCGCATTTTATTCCTCTGTCTTGACTGCCTTTTCAGGCAGACGATTCAAGTGTACTGCGCGTGGTGGTTAGAACTTGTCAACAGTTTCCATTCGAGACAATCAATCCGTGCATACCAGGCTGTTGACAGAGAAACACCCGCCATTGAAGTGGCAATGGATCCGAAGCTATTAATGCCGGTTATGGTTCTGACCGGGCGACAGGGATAACAATTTAGATATGCAAACCAGACATCTTTTACACCTAAACGACTGGGCTGCGGCTGATATTGCCGAGATACTCGGGATGGCCAGCCGCCTGAAACAGAATCGATTCGCATATACGGCGACCATGCAACACAAGACCATGGTGATGCTGTTTCAAAAGACGTCTACGCGGACCCGGGTCTCGTTTGAAACCGCCCTGACCGAGCTAGGCGGGCATGCCATTTATTTGAACTGGGCCAACAGCAATTTTGATCTGACCCGCATTGAGTACGAGGTGGGTTATCTGGCCCGGAATGTATCCATGATTATGGCCCGCTTGAAACGGCATGAGGACGTACTACGCATGGGCGTAGCCGCGGATGTGCCTGTGATTAACGGCTGTTGTAATCGTTTTCATCCCTGCCAGGCTCTGGCCGATGCCTTGACGATCCAGGAGTCGCGGGGCCAGATGCAAGGGGCGCGGGTTTGTTATGTCGGCGTTTTGAACAATGTCAGCAATTCCTTAATGGCAATCGCCCATGCGTTTGATATGCATTTGACCCTCGTGTGTCCCATTGTTCCGGATGGGGTAGTGGATCCGGTCGCTAAAGAGCGCCTGTTGCAAAAAGGGCTGCTAACCGAAACTACCCGGATCAAGGCTGCCGTGCGGGAGGCGGATTTTGTCTACACGGATACCTGGATTGATATGGAATTCTTTAACAATCCGGCCTACGAAGAAATGAAAAGTGAACGGATCCGGCAAATGCTGCCCTATCAATTGAATGCGGAAACACTTGGCGGTCTGGATTGCAAAATTATGCATGATATGCCCATCCATCCCGGTTATGAAATTGATGCCGATCTGGTGTATGACCCGCGCTCCGTAATTTTTCAACAGGCCGAAAACAGACTACACGCCCAAAAAGCGGTTATTTTGTATCTGGCTGGATACCGTCTGGCAGATTTATAAAGGCCGGCCGATAATTAAATTGGTGAATCGCTTCATGCCGGGGCTGTGATTTGTTGCATTATCCGTCCGGGTATTGCGTCTGGCTTTTTTTCCAGACAGTGGTACGTAGTCTGAATTGACGATCTGATCGGTTGCCTGATTAACAGAACTGGCTGCCAAATGACTGCTACAGACACAGACACTATACAGAATTAAGTGTGCATAACCGCAGACTTTTCCCGGCCGTTGAGTAGCTATTTATCCAGCTGCCGATCGCCTGAAATGACCGATACTGGATGTATCAGGCATGCAGCCCCGGGTAATCAGCATTATCAATTTTAAAGGCGGTGTGGGCAAAACGACAACCGCTGTGAATCTGGCCGCCTATTTGGCCGCGGCGGGCAAGCGGACATTGCTGGTTGATATGGATCCCCAAACTAGCGCAACCCTGCATTTCTGGAATGAAAACGAGTATGAGCTGATTAAAAGGAGCGGTCAGACGATTGCCCATCTGATGTACAGGGCGGGCAAGCGCAAAAGCTTCAATATTGATCAATATGTATTGGCGCTCCCGGAGAGCGACGAGGATGCCAGGAACGCCTTGCGGGCCAACTTAAGGGTCATCGCAGGCGATCAAAAAATGATTAAACTGGATCGGGCTCTGGATTCCCGGGTGACCTTGCTGGACTCCATTCTATTTCCCTTGCGCAGGCAGTTTGATTTTATCATTCTGGATAGTCCGCCAGTGATGTATAGTGTGATCCGCAATAATATTCTGGCGTCCGATTATTATTTAATCCCCGCCGTGCCCGACACGATTTCTACCCAGGGAATCCGGCACTTATTAGAAATATTGCAAAGCTATTTTAGCACTTATGAGCGGTTGATCAAGGACCATCGAGCAAGATTGCTGGGAGTTGTTTTCACTCGCTTTGGCGGACTAAATATCAGCCTGCACAAGGAAATGTATGCCAGAGTGCAGAAAGAGTTCGCCGATGGCGCCTTTGTGGATTGCGGTGTTCCAGCCGGATCAAACTTTGTGTTTGATGTGGTGATTCGGGAACGCATTGATGTGGCCCGCAGCCAGGCGGCTCGATTGCCACTGAACCTCTACAATCCGGATGGCGAGGTGGCCGTCGACTATTTGCGATTAACACGCGCAGTTGTGGAAAGAATGCAGAGCGGCTTTGCCATGGACCCGCCCTCTGCACGTTGAGCGCAACAACCTTGTGCGCTGTACTTGTTCGCCGGAGGCTCCGGGAATGAATCCCGGCGGCCAGTGCCAACAGATCCGTTGTCGAATGCCTGTCCTGTAAGGCCCAGGGCCGGGTACCCGTGAATGGTTGTTAGCGCACAGGTAGACACAGAATACTGAGCGGATCGAGAGCTACGCCCCGAATCCAGAGACTCATATGCAGGTGCGGGCCGGTGCTCATACCGGTGGATCCGGATTGCCCGATCATTTGGCCCGCCAGCACGCTTTCACCTTCTTTTACATGCAATCGACTTTGGTGCATATAACCGGTGAAAATGCCATTGCCGTGATCAATGACAGTGAAGTTGCCTTCGTAAAACATGCGTTGGGCGGCGGCAACCGTGCCGTCGAGCATCGCGTAAATCGGTTCTCCCGTGCGACCGCGCAAGTCCAGGCCACGATGGGGGCGGCTGAATGATTTCAGATATATACGTTTTTTGTTTTCATAATAATAGCGCACATATTTACGGATGGTATAAAACTGCGACGTAACCTTGTGTAAATCGCGGGGATGGGCCAGGCGCGAGCCGATTTTATCATTGGTACGCAAGCGAAATACCTGGTTCTTTTTGATCGTGCTTTTTTTGATCAATGCGGCAATCTTGGGATCGGGCGGCTTTGAATTTTTTTTCGATCCTGGTGCGCCAACATTTTGTCTCCAGACAGAAACGGGAAATTTGGTGTCCATAATCGGGATGCGATGACTGATTCGATAGTTCTGACCGACGACCTGGCCCTGGATGATCAGCGGGTACTGGCCAGGCTTCTTGTTGGGCGGCAGGGCCAGAAAAGCGCGATACCCGTAGGCGGTTTTTGTCAGCGGGATGGATTGCCCCAAAAAGCTGATAGAAAGCCCGGAGTGCTCTGCTACTGAACGCGTTGGAAGCGGGTTACGGGGCAAAAGCTCCAGATAAACCGCTTTGCCTTGCCGAAAGGATTCGGCAAAAAGTCGCAAATTATAATATTTATTATTGAAATCCAGCAGTTGGGCCTTAGGGGGATTGTAATTCAGCGGCAGTTTGACTTTGGTATGCGATGTGATGGCCAGCCAGCGCGTTCCTTTCTTGATTGGCGGAGCGGCCTTTTTCTTGCTTTGGGTAAAACCCACAACCAGGCGTTTGCCTGCCGGCAGTACTTGGCCTTTTTTAAACCCGTTCCATTTACGCAGAGTGGCCAGCGAAATGCGATGCCGGCGGGCGATGGAGCTTAGCGAATCGCCTTTGCGGACAGTATAATAACGTTTTGAACCAGAGAGCTTGCCTGCGGCAGTAACCCGTTTAACACCGACCTGGATCACCCGGCCAGCTGGCAGAACTGAACCGGGTTTGAGTTTGTTCCAATGACGCAGTTTGGTGATCGTTGTTTTATAGCGGCTGGCAATTTTGCCAAGATATTCACCCGAACGTACTTTATGGTAGATCGGTCGGTACTGATATTTTGCGTTGCGGGCATCTAACTGGCTGGTTTGCGATGCTATTGCAGTCTGCAAAATCAGAGCGGACAGGAGCAAGGCTAGAATGACGAAAGCCCGGCCGAACAAAAATGCGCGCTTATCTAGCTGTGCCAGGTATGTTGAAGTGTTTGGACGCCGCGTTAAATCGGTATTAATTGAAGTATTGTGCATGGATCCTGTTCTTTTTTTCGACCAGAACACTCATTTCGATCGGGATTTTCCTGGATTTTTATGTGTATAGTATTGAGAAGCAACTTGCAATGCTGTTTTTGAAATGCAAACTGACCAGAGTGGACCCGGTGACAGAAAAATGAAGCAACCTGGCAGAACAATCTCAAAATTTATGGAATATCTGCTGGTGCGGCTGGTTTTTGCCCTGCCGACCCTGATGTCCTTTCGAGCGCGTAATCGATTGTTGTTAGCAATCATGCGTTTCGTGTACAGAATGTCCGCCGAGGTGCGGGACCGGATCGGCAATAATCTGGCGCATGCTTTTCCCGATCGGGATGACAACTGGCGTCGTCAGCTGGCGTACGAAAATTTAGAGTATCTTGCGCGCATGATGGCTGAATTTTTGCAATATCCGCGTGTGGATGCGCATTTTTTTAAGCAATGGTTTGGTTTTGAAAAAGGGCCGGCCGCCTTCGCCGATCAGTTAAATCAGGGCGGAATCTTGATCCTGGGCCACCTGGGTAGTTGGGAATGGAAGGGGATTGCCATCACTCATACCTGCAAGGCGCCCCTGTATGTCTTTGCCAAACGGCAAAGCAACCCCTGGGCCAATGCCTACGTGGCTCGCATGCGCTCCTCGCAGAATATAAAACTGATTTACACGGATGAAAGTCCCCGCAAGGCGATGAAATTGATCAAAGAAGGGGCGCTGGTGGCTTTCATCGCTGATCAGGATGCGGGTCCGGGCGCCACCTTCTATGATTTTTGCAATCGGCCGGCGGCGACCTATCATGGACCGGCCATGTTTGCGCGTTTAACCGGAGCCCCCTTGCATTTTGTCTGGTCGCATCATGATGAGCATGGGCGATTGATCCTGGGTCACCGGCCTTTTGATGCGCCCGCTCAGCAAAAGGGCCGGGATGGTGCTGACTGGGAGCGGGAATTTACGCGTGCCTGGGTCGACTTGTTAGAAGAAAAGGTGTATCAATATCCGGCCGATTACTACTGGTTGCACAATCGCTGGATCGCAAGACCTGGCCCGGATTCGATTGTAGTGCCCAAAAAGAACTGAACCGTCCAGCCGGTGCCGACTTCCAATAATAGAAAGGACAGGTTGTTTTAAGGCTGCAGCAAGGATAATTACATGAATACATACAAGGCAAAAACTGCGACTAGTAAAGTCAGGCGAAGGAATTGGGTCCATCCAGATCATGCGCCCGGCCAATGGCAAGGGAAATGGATCACCAGGCTTGTGCAGGCCATTGCCCTGGCGTTCACTATGGCCAGTTTGAGTTGGGGGACTGCTTTGGGCGCTGAACCGGGCGCATTTCCAGACAAGAGCGATTATTTTTACCTGCGGGGCGGCAAGGCCCGCCATAAATCAGCCATGGTCTACAATGTGCTTGCCCTGCAAAACTCGCGAGCCTTGAATGCTGCATTGCTTGGCCAGAGCAGTCTGATGGTCCCGTTTTCCGAACCTGAAGCGGATCAGTTTGTGCTTAATTCGGCGGAGGCCGGCTATAGTTTTGGTTCCAATAGCGGTTTGCACCGGGGCACGCTCAATGTGCGTTACATGCATTCCGGGGTGCGTGATCAAAACACGGCGACGGCCGCTCTGACTCGATCCGCAGATTCAGTTAGCAGCGTGGATACGGTCCAGTATCAGTACGACATTTATAATGACAATCGTTTGCGCAAGTATGGCTTGTCCTATGTTTCGGAATTCAATATTTTCGCCGGCGCCGGCAGCGATTATATCGAAGGTCTGGGCCTGCGAATTGGCATCAATATGGAGCGCGATACCTGGCAGAGCGCCGGATACCGAGTTGCCAGTGCAGTCAACTATACCACTACTTCCGGAACCAGCAGCGTCAATGAAATCCAGGCCCGTCTGGTTCGACTGAACGAAATTGACAGTCGTCAAAATCATTATGAATTGATCAGCGGTATAATATATCGCGTCCCCTTGACGCAAAGACTGCATCTGGATTTGGGCGTCGATTATTACCAGGGGTATGGGCGCGGTTCGGCGGATTATACCAGCCTGCAACTAAGCGATAATGATTTACTGAACACAGCAGTCGTATTGACAGGCACAAGCATCAACGATGCCCAAACGATTGTAAACCTGGCCAATAATCTGGCTCAGCCCCTGGAACGCAAGGTCAGCTATGATAGCGGTGTGGTGGGCAATGTCTGGCAGCTCGGTCTGACGCTGCATGTCAGTCCTTTTATCAGTTTGCGCACCTATGCGCGCGATGAGCTCTTGCAGTACCGAATTCGAAAAACAGAAACCAGCGGCTTGGATGATGAATTGGCGCCAATTTTGCTGGCCGCCCTGATCGCCCAATCGAGCGGCACGGCGATCAATCTGGATCGAGCCGCATTGAATGTGCTGATGAATAGCGCGCCGGATCTGGGCCCCCGACCGCGCTACGGGGATCGTCTCCAGGAAATTGGCTTTGAGATTCAGATCAAATTCTGATTGCTTCGATCACCCCGACCCGTTTTCTATCGAACCTGTCAATATGCCGGGCTGGCGTTTGCTCCAGCTGGCCCGGACGTTCGTAGAATAGCCGTCTGCCATGCCGAATAGCGCTCAGCAGACCCTGCGTGGATCGACTCGCGCGGCAGTCTGGTGGGCCGGACTATGCGTCTGCCAATAGCCCTGGCAATATCTGGTATTCTACCGAACGAGCCCGCCATGTGTACAAGTTTTTCCTGCTTCAGGGTCTGTCCAAAGCCAAATTGCAATTCCGGGGAGTTGCTGATGATCAAGTGATAGAAGATTTGCCTTTAACTGACCAGACACACCGTCGGGTTACATTTACAATCCAATTCTTGCCAGGCGCATGGAAGCAGCAGGGCCGGTTACCGGGATGCAACAGGATGCGATAATGCACACTGGTTGGCGTGTAGAAAAACTCTTGTCTAAGGTACAGCCTGCTTGCTCATTGAATCATGCTGTATTCATTGTCATGTCTGGCAGGCGGTATATGGCAATGCTTGCGCGCCTGCCGAGTACGCGGCCTTTTGGGGTTCGTGATCGTTCTGATGAGCTGGGGCAGCACGTTTGCAACCGGAACCAGGGATAAAAAGCCGCCCGAAAAAAGTCAACCTGGTCCTGCAAGTTGTGCCAATTTCAAGATTGGCCGCTTTGATCAGCATTGCAGCAGTAATTATTCCTCTGTGATCAAGCGCTATGGTCCGCATCAGCTGCAGACAATTAGAAGCGGCGGCTGGATGAAGCAGAATATATCCTGGTTGGGTCCCTGTAAATACCAGGTCGATACCATCGATGCCGATGAAAGCCGCAGCACGGCCATCGGTATGCGGCAGCTGATTGTGGTAGTGCCCATTAGCGCTCTGACCTATCGCACGATCGAATACCTGGACGGGATAAAAACAAACTACACTTGTACCATAACCCGCATATCCCGTCGCCCGGATAAAGGCTAATTGCACGGCGAGACCAGCTGCTGATATATGTCATGGACCGACTCGTGAATAAATTGACTGTCAGAAACGGAACTCCTGGTAGATGGAAAAGGGGCTGACAAGGAACTTCTACCGGTGTTTATAGGTCAGGGTGGCGAGCGGACATATTCCCGTCATTCGGTCAGCATGCAGCCAGCTGGCCAGTCTGCAAAACAAGGATCAAACATGAACAAACCGGTGTCGTTGCGTCAAAAATCAGGTCAGGATGCTGGCCTGATTGACTCCAGCCAGATCAGCCAGGGCGCATTTCCTGGATCACGCAAAGTATATGTGCCAGGTTCCCGCCCGGACATTGTTGTCGGTATGCGGGCCATTGATCTGGAAAACGGGCAGACGATCACAGTCTATGATCCCTCCGGTCCTTACACCGACGCTAATGCTGCTATTGAATTGGCCCAGGGCTGTCCGGATATCCGTTCGACCTGGATTCGCGAGCGCGCCGACACCGAGGAGTTGAGCGGCTGGTCATCCGCGCATACCCGCAGTGAGCTGAATCGATCCGCAGCGGACCGGCCTGTCTATCAACGCCACCGCAAACCACAGCGGGCCAGGACCGGGGCGCGAGTGACGCAAATGCACTATGCCAAAAAAGGCATCATTACCCCGGAGATGGAATATGTAGCCCTACGCGAGAATCAACGCCTGGAAACCGTCCAGGATGCAGCCTTGTTGCAACAACATCCGGGGCAGCCTGGCGGTGCCCGGATCCCCAGAGCGATCACACCAGAGTTTGTCCGTTCGGAAGTGGCTCGCGGTCGGGCGATCATCCCGGCCAACATCAATCATGTCGAGCTGGAGCCGATGATCATCGGCCGTAATTTTTTGGTGAAAGTCAATTCGAATATTGGAAACAGTGCAATCACTTCGTCCATTGCAGAAGAAGTAGAAAAACTGGTCTGGTCCATCCGCTGGGGTGCTGATACAGTCATGGATTTATCGACCGGTGACGAGATTCACGAGACACGCGAATGGATTCTGCGCAACAGTCCGGTGCCAATCGGCACGGTACCGATTTACCAGGCACTGGAGAAGACCGGCGGCAAGGCCGAGGATCTCAGCTGGGAGCTTGTCCGCGATACCCTGATTGAGCAAGCCGAGCAGGGAGTCGACTACTTCACTCTGCATGCCGCGCTGCTCCTGCCGCATGTACCCATGACGGCTGAACGCACCACCGGTATTGTCAGCCGGGGCGGTTCCATCATGGCCAAGTGGTGCCT
>JAGRNA010000054.1 GCA_020441005.1 Leptospiraceae bacterium | reverse complement strand
GATTGTGACATATACAAGCAAGAGGAATCCTAACACAAAAAAGCCGCCACCCGGTAGAATCATGATAACCCAGGGTTCGTAATTGGGCCCAAAGAGGGGGACGCCCATAAAGGTTCCCGCTCCCAATACCTCACGGATTACGCCCATCGAAACGATCGCAATCAAAAAGCCCGAGCCGGTACCGGCCGCGTCCACTATCGACGGCCAGACCGGATTGCGAGAAGCAAAGGCTTCCTGGCGACCCAAAATTTGACAGTTCACCACAATTAAGGCAATAAAGGCACCCAGACTTTTATGCACTTCCAGGCTGACCGCCTGGATTAAATACTCCGCAATTGTCACATAAGTGGCAATGATTAAAATAAATGCCGCGATGCGCACTTCTTTCGGGATTGTCTTGCGCAGGGAAGAAACCAGGAAACTGGACATAATGACCACAAAGGATGTAGCCAGACCCATCGCGATAGCATTCGAAACCGAATTGGATACCGCCAGGGTCGGACACAGTCCGAGTAATTGCGCGAAAACCGGATTTTCCTTCCACAGACTCTTGATAAAGATATCAAAGTTCTGCACTTCTTTCTTGGCCGCTGCCATATCTACTGCCCTCCTCCGGTGGATGTTGCACTGTCACGTGCAGCACTTGCCTGGCCAAAACCAAAAGCGCTGATTTGTTTTTGAATCTGCGGCAGAACGGAGGTCGTGCTGGCGTTCATGATACCGGCTACCGCCTTGGATGAAATGGTGGCGCCAGTGATACCCTCGACTTGCCAATCATTCGTCTTTTGGCCGTTTTTGACGGCGATGATCGCATGTTCCAGCCCGTCGGCCGCCGCGTTCAAGCGCACATCCAGGGACTTGAAATTGGCATGAAATTGTTGATCGCTTTCTATCTTGTCGCCCAGACCGGGTGTCTCCTTGCTGGACATGACCGTCATACCGGTGATCAGCTGCCGGCCGGGGTCATAAGCATAGATAACAGCAATAATATCCTGAAACCCGGTACCGCTAGCTTCAACAACAATACCGAGTGGACGGTTGTCCTTATCCAGTCCGGTATAGGTGCGGACTCCGACCGGCGCATCCTTGCCTTTTGCCGGCACAGATTGATCTATTTGTAGAATCTTACCGTCTGCGAGAACCATGCGCTCTTCAATTTTTACGGTTCCCGGCAGAATCGCTGTAATGGAATTTTGCAGGGCAACCCGTTTATTTTCATCAATAACCGGCTTGGTCAGAAAATGGGTTAATACGATCAGGATCCCGGAGACAGTGGCAATTAACGTCAATGACAGCACCATCTTGACAGTCGGCGGCTTTACCGCTGGGACCGCGGGCTCGGCCGCGGTGTTCTCTACTTCTGCTACCGCATTCATGTTCCGTACACCCTGTGTTTTGTGAATTGATTGATCAACGGTGTGAGCGCATTACCGATCAGGATTGCATACATAACGCCTTCGGGCAATCCGCCAAAGACCCGGATCGTCCAGGTCAAGATCCCAATCACTACGCCAAAGATGACAACCCCGAGACGAGTCACCGGCGAGCTGACCATATCAGTAGCCATGAAAACAGCTCCCAGCATCAGACCGCCACTGCCCAGCATAAACAGGGGCCCGGCGTATACTTCGGGATTCAGGCGATTAAAGATGAAGGCCAAAACTGCAACAGTGCCCAGATAGCTGGCCGGTATGCGCCAATCGAGCATGTCCCGCAACGCCAGGTAGAGACCGCCCAACAGAATCAGCACTGCAGCAGTCTCACCGGTCGATCCCGATATCGTCCCAAAGAACAACTGATCAGCCCCAAACAAATGCCCTTCCCATTTAAAAGCGGCCAGCGGCGTTGCTCCCGAGACAGCGTCCCACTGCGGTTTCATAAATGGCCAGGCCAGGGTCGAGTTATACAGACGGCTAAAGCGGTCGGCAGCCAGCGGTGCCTGCCAAGTGGTAATGGCAACCGGAAAAGAGGCCTGCAAAAAAGCACGTCCGACCAAAGCCGGGTTAAATAAATTGTAGCCGATGCCGCCGAAAACCAGTTTACCCAACAAAATAGCAACTATGCCCCCCAGGGCGGCCATCCACAGCGGAAAACCCGGCGGCAGGGTCAAAGCCAAAAGGATACCGGTGATCAGGGCCGTATTGTCTTTCAGCGAATTGGGCCGCCTGGTTACGATATTATACACCGATTCTGTCAGCACAGCCGCCAGGGTCGCCACACTGATCAACAGCAACACGCTCAGACCAAAGTTATAAACCGCAAAGGCGATGATCGGCAGCAGCGCCAGCACCACATGAAACATGATCACGGGAGTGGACATGCCGCTCTTGAAGTGGGGCGACGTTCGGATTACAGCCGCGTCTACATATTGACTGGCGTCACTGGTCATACTATTTGGCCTTCCTCAGCGTCTTTTTTGCCATGCGAAAATACTGTACCAGCGGGATGTTCGATGGACAGGTCCACGAGCAGGATCCGCATTCAAAGCAGTCAAATAGATTGTATTCATCACGCATCTTTTCGAATTCATCCTTACGAGCCAGCATTCCGAGCCGGCTGGGATTCAAATGCAGGGGACAGGCACTCAGGCAATGTCCGCATTTAATACAAGGCATAACAGGCTTGTCGTTGCTGGTGGCGGCTCCCTGCTGCAGTACCAGAATCCCGGAAACAGCCTTGGTAATCGGGGTGTATAAATTAGCCACACTCATGCCCATCATGGGCCCGCCAAAAATGACTTCGCGGCTGGGTGCATCGATCAGCCCGGCCTCATCCAGTACAAAATCAAGTGGAGTGCCGATCGGCACAATATAATTGCCAGGTTTGCTGACTCCGTCGCCGGTAATGGTGATCACCCTTTCGATCAAACCTTGCTGATAAGGCACCAGCATGGCAATCTCGGCCAGAGTAGTTACATTGGAAACCATCACTCCCAGATCAGCCGGCAGTTTGCCCGACGGCAGCTCCTTGCCCAGAGCAGCTGTGATCAGCATTTTTTCAGCACCCTGCGGGTACTTGGTTTGCATTAACTGAATCTGAATATTTTGAAACTTGTCCAGGTATTTGGTGCTCTCGGAACGCAGTCGGGCCAGCTCGGCCTCCAGAGCTGCTGCAGCATCACGCTTGTTATCTTCTACTCCAATGATTGCCTTGCCGGCACCGGTAGCCTTGAGAGCAATCACGGTACCCAGGAGAACCAGGCGCGGCATCTCGAGCATCACTCGATGGTCCGCAGTCAGGTAGGGCTCGCATTCGCAGCCGTTCACGAGCAGAGTATGAATCACCTTCTCGGGAGGCGGTGCAAACTTGACATGTGTCGGGAACGCTGCCCCGCCCAGACCAACCATCCCGGTCATCTGAATGCGCTTGATAATTTCATCCCGGTCCAGTTCCACAACATCAAAGGGATCATGGGCCGGTACAACCTGACTGGAGCCCGGCCAGGCGCGGATATTGATCGCTGCTTTTAATTCGCCCGTCTGGCTGGGCTTGAGTGCAATGTCGACTACTGTGCCCGATACCGGAGCGTGCATCGGCACAGACATAAAACCGTCAGCTTCAGCGATCAACTGACCGCGTTCGACCTCCTGACCCTTGATCACGACCGGCCGCGCGGGTTTGCCGGCGTGTTGACTCAGGAGTATCGAATAGTACTCGGCAAAGCGCAGCCGGCGGATTACCTCGCCGCTGGTTGCCTCCTTGTTCTCAGGAGGATGGATTCCGTGACGAAAGGTGGCAGACATACGCTTAATTATGCACCGACAGTTTTAGCAGCGCATCAGCAAAACGGTCAATCATATCGCCCTGCACCTGCTGCACCAGGCCCTGCTCGTCAAATTCTGTCTGGTCCAGATTAGCCAGATTCTTGAGGATTCGCCAGTGATTCAAACGGTCCTCGCAAGATCGGACAATCGTATTGGATACCAGCACCCGCCCCAGTTGATTCTTCTTGTTCACCGACCAGATATACGGGAACAGCCCCTCGCGGTCATCCGCATCCAGTTCCAGGAATTCATGTAACACAACCATGTTATCATTCCAGGCGTCCCGCGGGGCAGTGCGAAAATGCTTGGCAAAACGCGCTTCGGTGACGGCGAACTCGGCAAAGGTAACCGGCAGCTCCATGCTGGCAGATTCACCCTTCTCATTTGTATATTTCAATGCGTACATCGGCCAGTCAGTTTCCATCTGCGGGTTGCCGTCCAGGTCAATACACTCGGCGAAGGTGACACCCTTGTCCGGATTAAATTTAACAACCGGATACGCCCGCGATTCAACCGCCAGTTTGGCCTGCTGGGTAGCCACGTCATCGCCAGTCCCGTGCTCCGGCGGGCAATTGCAATACACATTAAACAAAGCTGGCCGACGAGAGTTGAGCCCTTCGATAAAGCCTTCCATCATGTGGGCGATGTTGGACTGACTGCCCTGCATAATGTAGGTTGTTCGGTGCGCCATGCCGATCAGTCCGATTTCCTTGCGGATTTCTTCCTTGCCCTGATGAACCTTGCCATACGTGGCCATATCGGAGATTTGACCCGTAAAGCCGGAAGTGCACGCCTGACCACCGGTATTGGAATAAACCTGGGTATCCAGCGCCATCACCTTGATCGGCATCCCGGACATCATCATCCGTGAAAGGTTCTGAAATCCGATATCGTAAAGCGCACCATCACCGCCGATGACAGTCACAGGCGGACACATCAGGTATTCGTCCGTGCTAAAATCGCGCCAGGTAAAATAACGCAGATCAGGTCGGGTGCCCTTGCCGTCGGCGGCCATAAATTCGGCCATGCGGATAATTTTAAAACCATCCGCCATTTTTTGCATATGCCCCTCAAAGACACCCATGGCCAGTGAAGGCGCGTCCTGAAACAGGTGGTTGGCCCAGGGAAAAGGATACGGGTTAACCGGATAGGTCGAGCCCCAGACCGAAGAGCAGCCAGTGGCGTTGGTTGCGCCCATGTGCGCCCGGCCGCGACCGGTAGTACCTTCCAGGTATTTCCAGCGCAGATCCTTGAGACCCTTCACCAAAATAGTAATTTCTTTTAACAGATCGCTGTCTACCGGCGACTTGTCGGCGTTTAGCCGGTCGGATAATTCGGCGGCGGTAAACTCCTCATTCTGGAAGGAATCGAGCACACCGGCCAATTTGTCGGTACTACCCACATCGACAGCGATCATTTTCTGGATGCGCGCTTCCAGGCCCTGAATCAGGCCGTCAATTTTTTCGAGGTGCTTTTTGACCCGGCCTTGCATTAGCGCCGCGACGGTGGCTGTAAACAGGTGCAGCACAGTTTTCTCGGCACAGCCCAGGCAGGCGCCATCTCCGCCGCTCATGGCCAAATAGTTGTCCTTGTTCATCAGCAGGGTTTCCAGCGCCCCGATGCCTTCTTCCAGGTTATCTATGCGCTTGAAACGGTCCTGGGTTTCGGGCAGGTCCAGCCAGAAATCCCAATTACTCTTTAATTCATCGACGACAGCGTTGGTTTGATTTACCGGCAGCAGCGCATCATCGCCGCAAACCTCGACGCATTCCATACAACCCTTGCAAGTGTACGGATTTACGTTAATTGTTAAAAAGCCGCCTTTGCCGCTTTGTTCCTTGTCTTTATTCGTAAAGAAGGGCCGGGTCAGGCCAAACTTGAAACCGTTCAATTCCTTTTTGAACAGTTCGAATTCCTGGGCCAGTTCGGCCTGGGACTCACCAGGTTCGGATTGAACTACCGCCTGGATAGCCTGATTCAGCTGTTCGCTGACACTGCTTTTTTCACCATTGGCCATACAGGCGCTATACAGGTTTTTTTCAAGCTTGCGCACGGCCTTGGCCAAATGCTGCGGCTCCTGGCCTTTTTTACGCATCCGCTTGAGCACAGTCTGCATCACCTCAGCCGGCTCATACACCAGACCCGGAATCGCGGTATCAGGGCACACACTCCAGCAGTTGCCGCACCCGGTACAGTTTTCCGCGTTCCATTCGGGCACTTCAAAGCGGATGTCAGTCATATCCTTGAAAACGCCGGTAGAGGCTGGAATGGCCGACATGCTCATAAACGGACTGGCGATCATGCCGTTTGCCTGACCGGACTTATAAAAGGAACCGGTTTCTTCCCAAAAGGCGTGGATATCGCTGATTTTGGACTTGCTTTGCGGAGCCAGCTTCAGCATCATTGGCAGCTTTTCGGCAACTGCCAGGGCCTTGCCCGCAGAAGCATCAATCATGTCCGCGGCCGTCAAGGGATTGCTTTCGTGATACCCGCGCACCACGACCCGCAGGTTGTCCTGTACAACTCGCTGCCCTTTGCTGCCAAACTTGGCCTGCAGCTTTTGTTCAATGGTCTTGAAAAGCTGCTCTTCGTTTAAATTCTTGCGAGCAAATATTTTAAGATCGCGAGCCGCATTAAAGAAAGCACCCTGAAAGGCCATCCCCTGCATCCGAAACTGCAGTTCCGCATCGCTGGCTTCCGCCTTGGCGATCACAAAGGCATCCAGAAAAAATACCTGGATTTCATTGTCCTGAATAATCTTCTGATACACCGGCGGAATCGAATTCCAGACCGCTCGGGCGTCGCCCAAATCGCTCTGGATAATGAAAATACCGCCTTTCTTCAGGCCCGCCAGCGGATTGGAGTGCCGAAAAACATTCGGATCGGGCGATAACACGGCGTCCACAAAGTGGAATTCACTGTTAATTTTAATCGGCTCAGGGGCGACAGACAGATAATAGGTCGTGGGCTGCCCTTTTTTCTCGGAACCATACTTGGGATTGGCCTTCACATAGAAGTCCAGGATATCGGCCAGAGTCATGGTCAGATTTTTACCGGTCGCAATCGCGCCCCAGCCGCCGACCGAGTGAATGCGGATCGTAATACTGTCTTCCGGCATCAAATTGGGATTTTCGGAACCCTCAACTGCCAGCTCCTGAATCCGGGGATAATAGCGCGCTATTTCTGCCTGCTGGATTTCCTGCTTGGGCGAATGCGCCTTGTCTTTGAGAAAGTCAATCGACAGGTAGAATTTGCGCCTTCCTGGTCCGCCGGGGAGCATGTTTTCAACCGCGCCAATGATCGCACGGGGCTGCAAATCCTTGGATCCCAGACCATATGCTCCGGAATACAACATGGGCAGGTCTTTTTGATTAAAGGCGGGATAGTCGGACCACGGCGCGTTTTTGGGATCCAGGCCGTTTTCCAGGCACTTGGACAGCACAGCGCGCACCTCGCGCATTATCGGCTGGTCCTCGGCCAACGGCTGATCGGTCCGCTCGAGCACAACAACCCCTTTGCGGCCTTTTAACAGCGGCGCCAACAAGTCGCCAGGGAAAGGACGAAACATGACCAGGTTGACAATACCCACCTTGATTTTGCGCGTCTTGTACAGATAATCGGACACAGCCTCGGCGTTGGCAATCAAGCTGCCCTGGCCAATAATAAGATAGTCGGCACCATCGGCATTGTAGGTCTGCACCCGCGCGTAAGGCCGGCCGGTTAAATCACTAAACTCCAGCATAGCCTGATCTGTCAGAGCGGCGATATGATCAAAAAAGTAAGGCCGCTGAGCCGCCACACTTTGCATGTAGCTTTCCTGGTTCTGGACCGTGCCAATCATATAGGGATTGTCTACATCCCAGCCGCGCGGAATACGGCGGCGGGTTTCACCAAATATCAGTTTCTGGGCTGGAGTGGGACACTCGATCACATCGTCAGGCAGACCCAAATACTCTCGAATCAATTCCCGCTCGGGCACATTCAGGGTTTCCATGACATGCGTGGTCAAAAAGCCATCCTGAGCCACAATCCCGGGGTTGAGGGCCAATTCGGCAATCCGGTGCGCAATAATGTTCAGATCGGCGGCTTGCTGCACGCCCTTGGCGAAGACCTGAAAAAAACCGGTATCGTCCACAGCGTGATAGTCATCATGACCGGCATGGACATTCAAGGTCGCCTTGGTCATGGCCCGGCAGCCCATATTGAGCACGTAGGTCAAGCGCTTGCCGGTCGCCGCGTAGAGCGATTCGTGCATATAGGCAATCCCCTGCCCGGATGAGAAGTTGGTGGAACGCAGACCGGAGAGAGACAAACCGGCAGTCACACCCGCCGCGGCATGCTCGCCTTCCGGCTCTATAAAAATCAGTGGGCGCTCGGATATATTGATATGGCCGGCCGAGGCCTCCGCCGCCCAGTATTCTCCCATCTGGGTCGAGGGCGTAATCGGGTAGGCGCCAGCCGCATCGGAGGACTCACGCTCGCACATGATCACCGCTGTATTGCCGTCCAGGACTGACTGCTTTCCGGGGTATTTTACATTGTTATCTTTCATGGCGTCTCTTCTTTGTCTATCTTCGATTCTATCTCTCTTCGATTTCGTTGTCCAGGAGTTTTTGGTTATCAGCCCGAGGCTAACATGTTTCCTTTGACTCCCTTATCCATATCAGGCTATCAGGCGCCGCGCTGGGGCAATGGACTTTGGCGCACGATCTTCTTTGCTCGGGAGCCTTTCTGCACCGAGTTTCGATCCAGCCAGGTAATCGCTCCGGTCGGACAGCGATCTATGGCGGCGATATCTTCACGCAGGACCATCGTATGATTCACATTAGCCAGATTATTCTGAATCGCGATCAGGCCCGGCGCCGCATCAGATGCGCATAATCCGCAGCCAGTGCAGGCAACCTCACAGTCGCGGGTAGCGTCTTCATCTGCCAGTTGATTCTTGCAGGCCACCCATAGATGATTACTCAACGAAACCAGTTCAAACAAGTCCTTGGGACACACATCGACGCAGTCACCACAGGCGGTGCACAATGCGGCATCAACAACCGGCAGCGAGTGTTCGTTCATGGTGATGGCGCCAAATTCACAGTGCGCGGCACAGTCACCGAGCCCCAGACAACCCCAGACGCAACCCTTGCCACCACCGGCAACCAGAGCCGCGCTGCGACAGCTGGCATTGCCAACATAGCTGGTTGCCTGACGGGCCACGTTGGTACCGCCGGCACAAGCCAGCCGGGCAACCTTACGGTCGACCTCGCCTAACTCGACACCCAGGTAGGCTGCGATATCGTCGACCTGCTCGGCCGAAGATACAGTACACTGGTTCGGGGCCTTCGATCCGGCAACGATAGCCTCGGCAAAGGCCCGGCAGCCCGGTTCACCGCAGGCACCACAATTGGTTTGGGGCAGCATGTCACTGACTGTGCCAATACGCGGGTCTTCGTAGACATATAACCGCTTGTTAGCGATCGACAAAACTATGGACAAAATCATGCCGAGACCGGCCATTAAACTTACGGGAAGAATGATTTGAGCGAGCTCCATGAGAATACGGCCAGCCTGTAAGGTACCTTTATACCCCGCACCGTATTCCTGGCTACCGAAAAACAATTCGGCCCTATGAGCTGGAATCTCTTAAAATTATGATATTCATCAGGTGGCAACAAAAGCGGAATAATTACGGCTTGAATCGCTAATATACTTCACAGCGGTCTCTGAAATCTGATTCCGCTGCGACAGACCGTCGGCTGCGGACAACTTTTAACCGGCCAACGCGATGGATTGCGGTTGCCGGCGAAAAAATCCGGCAAGGAGCTGGTCGGTGATGCCGCCAGCAGACCGGGCAGGCACTGCTATAGTGAAATTAACCAAAAGAATGATAGCGGACACACCGCGTATCAGACGACAGCCCGCATCCAGCTTCCTAAACAGACACCGGACACAGGCTGATATCGATTGGGAGCCGAGCCTAAAAGCCGGGTGCAGCGGTGCTACTGTCCTTGAAGTCAAGCGGCGTACTAGCCAGACTGTCCACCGTGCCTTTACTCGGGTATCCGCTAGACATGGTGGCAAAGAGGGCATCGACACTAGCTGTAGCCGGATAATCGGCGCCGGGCAGCGTAGTGGACGCATCCAGAACAAAATACTTGCTGCTATCGGTCGCATTTGGATTCGCCGCAGTGTTGAAGAATCCATAGTTCAGCGTGTTGGTGCCGGCAAGGCTGCACAAGTATCCGCGGGAAGCCAACACAGTCGCAGACAGTTGACTCGTACCTGCCAGACTAAACTCGGCGGTTGTGTAATACGGACTGGCATTTTTAGATATAAAAGCCAGAGCGTAATAATCCGTGGTGTCGGAGCAAAAGCTGCTTTGATTCAGGCGGACATAGGATTTGACGCGAATTGTGCTGTCGGAGCTTTGCTCGGCAGCTTCCAATTGACCCGATTTAGTCACACCGCCACTAACGAAAGGCCCTTCACTCCAGGAGCAGGTCATGGCCTTGTTGCCGCTCACCAGCCGGGTTACGCATTCGAACTTGCCAGAGCTAGCCTGCAAGCTGGAATCAAATTTGCGCGGCCACCAAATCGCCAGAGCCCCGTTACCGCTTGTGCGATCCGTACTACTGTCAAAGAACAGCTCCAAAACTTTTACATCATCTGACTTTTGCCACATAACGAATTTATTCGTGTAAGTTGTGGCAGTGCCGGTTCCAGTCGGGGTAATACTGATATTGGCTGAAGGTTCGATCAATAGCTTGTAATTGCCGCTGGTCAGGGTTAACCTTTGTGTCTGACGAAATGCGCCAGAGCTTTCCAGCGAGACAAGCAGCGCATCAATCGCATCCGAGACATCTTTCACCAGCTTGGCCGTCGCCCGGACTCCCTCCCACGCATTCGCGGCCGCCATCAGAGGCATGATCTGACCCAATTCTATCTGCAGTTGCAACTGCCCGGTTTGCATGGGCCGCCTGTCACGGTGCACGAATATACTGAGACTCACCAGAAAGAAAGCCAGGATCACAGCACTGCTATATAGGTATTTCTTTTTCATTTTAAACTCCTATTTCGCCACCCCGTTTGGAATCGTCACAAAAAAGCCGGACGAAGTCGTCGTATTGCGACTAGCCAATCCCAGCAATAGCAACAATCCAGTTGTTTCATCATCGTTATCATCCTTACCAAAGCCCAGCTGCTCACAGCCCGCGGCCATCAAGAGACTGCCGACAAATAATAGCGCCATTAGCACATATATTACTCTTTTCATTTTTAAACTCCTCGCCTGGATTGAAATCCGGCGGCTGGCCAGCCAGCCCACACCAGGCCCTCCGGGACATATCGTTTTGAACCTGTTTTTTAGACACTGAAACCTGATTTTTTTTTCAGGGCCGCTTGTTTTTTTACCTCGCAATCAGGATCGTCCCCCATCGTTACCGCCTGATGTGCCTGGCACTGACGCCCTGGACCGGCTGAGTGCCACCTTTACAGATGGACTCCCGAAACAGGGCTGCTGTTCACCGGATTATGCACCCTCACATTTTCGTCCTGATGGGTGCAGATAGCGTAGCCAGCGAACACCACACATAAAGGACAACATCCTCCTGTGTACTTACAAACACATTTTTTTCTTTTGCACTTTTTTTACAAAATTGTAACCTGAGACGGCCCGCAGGCAATACGACCGTAATACAGCCGCAGCCGGCCGGTTTCATGCGCTGGCTGAACAGCTTTATAAAGTTTAGATTGCTTTATTTGCTGGATTGCAGTTCGGGCCGCGGCAGCAGTAGTTCCGGCCGAATTTGCGGATCAAAGGCAAGCTGTTGCACCACAATCCGGTGCACGTAGTCATCCGCATCCAGGGCATCTCGAATAGTCATTTCATACGCGTATTGAACCCCGTTTACACGCCGAAAATCCCGGTATTCAATCACACTGGTGACAAATCCGCCCATTTCACGGACAGTAAACTGCAGATAATCCAGATTACCGGTGTCCTGATTGATATAGCAAATATACTGATCGGCACTCTGATGGGGCCCGAGACTGCCCCAGGTAGCATACACCAGCTGATAGGTTTGATTGCCAATCAGCCGCTGGCCTATATGTAGCAGATACTCAGCCTCTCCCAATCGCAAAGGGGCCTCCAAAAAATACTGAAAGGTTGGCAGCCAAAACTTTATATCGGCATTGGGTTGAAACTCAGGCGATTGACCGGCCTCCTCCAGATAAGTGGCCCAGTTTTGAATACCCCAGGTGCGATTCTGCCAGCGACCCTCTAAAAATTGCAAGCGGGAGTTAAAACTGCCGTTTTGGATGGTCAGCCGCATCAGCGGTGCATTGTCCGGCCAGGGCACAATCAGCTTGCGCTCCAGCCAGCCCGGCCAGTCATCACGGAACTCCAAAACAGTATAAGCCTGTCGTTTCCATAGCTGCCGGCCACCATAATGCTGCTCCAGCTGCCGCATCAGGGCAGCGCCCTGTCTGTGGGCTGCAGCCGATATATAGCTATCAAAATCACCAGGCCGCAGATCGGCCAGTGTGCAGGCCGCCGCCAGAGTCAGGATCAGGATACCAGACAAACGAGACAGGACAAAGCGCATGAACCATCCTGTGACCCTTTGTCCGAGGTGCCTACCGGATTTAAGTTAGTAACGCAACTAAATTCCCAATTGCTGTCAGATCAGGCCAGTCAAAAGAGCTGTGACCGGACTCTGCTGCTATGCTGCAAAGCTGCAGCCGTCGCCATCGGCACGAAGGGGTTGCCTGCCAATACGACCAGCCCGGTCAACTGCGCTCAATCAAGGCTCTCCAAAGCAGCGGCTGTTTGATCCAGCTCATCTTGCAGCTTCAACCAATTTTCTTCATTAGAGTGTAGATTGCTTTCAATAGATGCCAGCGAATCATGGTCCGCCGGATCATAGACGGCTCCGGCTTTTTGCATGCGCTCCAGAATAGTAGATCGGGCCGCCTCAAGGGCGGCACTTTCGTTCTCCAGGGCTTGCTGTTCTTTTTCCAATTCACGCCGCTGTTTGCGTAAATCCTTGCGCTTTTGCCATGAGTTCACCGGCTGCGGCTGTTCAGTCTTACCTGGATTGCATTCTGCACCAGATTTGTTACTACCGCCAGATTCAGCACCTGCAATCTGCCGTTGCTCACCAGCCTGCAGACTAGCTACATAATCGGCGTAGTTGCCAGGGTAAAAAACAGCCGCGCCATCCGTTATACTGATGATCCGGTCAGCAATTAAATTCACAAAGGTACGGTCATGACTAACAAACAAAACTGTGCCGCTGTACTCACGTAGCGCAAATCCGAGCGCTTCGACTGTTTCAAAATCCAGGTGGTTGGTAGGCTCATCCAGCACCAGCACATCGTGCTGGCCCAGCAGCAGTCCGGCCAAACAAAGCCGGCTTAGTTCACCGCCGCTGAGCACGGTCAATGGCTTATAGGCATCATCACCTTGAAATAGAAAACTACCGGCCATGTTGAGGATTTCCTGCGGGGTTACAGCACTTTCAGCCGCCCGCCTGAGATAACTCTCTACATCCAGGCTGCGATCCATGGACTCATATACATGCTGGGCATAAAAACCGACACTCGCATCGTCCCAGCGAAAGCTGCCATTCAGAGACGGAAGAAAGCCCATAACAGTCTTGAGCAAAGTGGATTTGCCCTGACCGTTGGCGCCGAGAATGGCAACGTGCTCCCCCCGGCCGATATTCAGATTTATCTGCGATGCAACGCGCTTGTTCGCGTAGCCAATATCCAGATCAGTGATTACCAGTGCGCTGCCTTTATGGACTACCGGGCCCGGTATCCTGAATTGGACCCGCCGCTGAGCAGCGCTGATTTCAAGCGGCTGCAAGCGGTGCAGCTGCTTGAGTTTCGACTGGGCCTGACTGGCCTTGGAGGCTTTGGCCCGGAAGCGTTCCACAAAGGCTTCGAGCTCCTTGCGTTGATTGGCAATATTCTGATTCTGGCGTTCCAGCTCGGCTGTTTTCTCGGCCTTGAATTCGAGGTATTCAGGCAGGCTACCGGGATATAGAAAGAGTCCGCCGTCGTCGACATCAAGGGTCATATCACAGGTATTCTGCAAAAACTCGCGATCGTGAGAAACTAGCAAGAAACCGCCCTTGAAATCCCGTAAAAAATCTTCTAATAAAAGCAGAGTATTTAAATCCAGGTAATTGCTGGGCTCATCCAGTAACAACAGCTCCGGCTCGGTCAACAAAAGCGAGCACAGGCGGGCCCGCATTTGAAATCCGCCCGAAAGACCATTCATTCTCAGAGCTAGCAATTCGTTTTTGAGCCCAAAGCGACCGGCAATCTTGCCGCACTGCCAATCGGGTTGCTCAGAGGACCGCATCAAGTACGCTAAAACCGTTTCATCAGGCTTAAAATCGCTGACCTGGCTGAGATATGCCAGCCGTAAATTACGATCTTTGACAATCTCGCCCCCTTCCAGTTCTTCCGTGCCGATCATCAAGCGCAGTAGAGTCGATTTACCGGCCCCGTTGCGACCGATGACGCCGATTTTTTGACCCTCATGAATTGTTAAGGCAGCTCCATCAAAGATTTGGCGGGCACCGAAGCTTTTGTGGATGCTCTGGATCTGGATCAGGGTGCGCATACTGCTGCATGAGGGTTTTAAGAGCAGGGCTGCGTGTCAAACTAGTGCCCGAAATTAACTGATCAGCCAGATTATTAATCCACACGGTGTTCCGTTTTTTATTATGTCTCTTCAGACCAAGGACTGATAAAAACTGCCAAAATCAGATTATGTCCCCCAAGAATGCTTCAACTAGCTTTTAATACCATGATACTCGTTGTTATCAAACGAATTACACGTAAATACACGGTGTTCCGTATTTAATTATGTCGTATTCAATGCCAGATTTACCAATGTCATACGTAAAACTTATGTCTCTATCACAGGGCTGGCCATTGAATCAAATCACTGTTTTTGCTGTCAATTTACCGATCATAGGAATGTGTTGTTCAATAAAAACCTGGCTCAGACAGGGACAATCCTGACTCTTGCCGGATTGTTTGGCCTGCATTGTTTATCTGCTCCTCTGGGCAGCCAGGCTCGGATTCGTAGCAGCTTCACTGAAATGCTGGTCAACCGCCAGCAGGTCAGCCACATACTGTTTGAGGAGCGCTATCATCAGCCCTCAATTACCTTGATTGTGCATCATGCCGGCATCTGGGGCTGGCAGGCGCGCAGTCATGCCCTGTATAAGACCTGTCCCGACTATGCTGCCTGTTTAAATGAACTAAAAAAGCTCGATGGTCATCTAAAAAGCGGGGCGAATATCAGACTTATACTGAACGGCTCGCAAATCACTGCCTGGGATTTATAAGGGGCCAGATTTATTTTGACCAGTTGACAGGGCACGTCACCCTGGTTGATTGACAATGGTTTATGTCTCTACAAAAAAACCAGGATTAGGGCAGTCAGACTGCCTTGTGGTCGGACTGGTTTATCCCGAACGGCAATACAGCGAAATGAATCTCGGATCCATCAATCAACCTGGAATCATCAGAAAGCGCCGCAGGATTGTCGGCGGACTGTTATTGGCCCTGGTATGCAACACCGGACTAGCGGCCCAGAGTTTGTATCAATCCGGCAAGATCGCCTTTAGCGCCCGCGAATACGATAAAGCCATCAGCTTGTTTCAACAGGCCTGGCGGTCCAATCCGGCTGACGGCAATCCCCTGTTTTATATTGGGCGGGTCTATGATGACCAGCGCCAGCCCGGGCGCGCCATCAGTTGGTACAAAAAGGCTGTCAAGCTGCAAATGGACCGCGACTTGCGCGATCAAGCTCTTTGGAAGGTGGTCCTGTTCCTGGATCGCCAACAGGATTGGGAAGCCTTGTTGGAGTATAGTACCATCTTTCTCAAGTACAATCAAAGCGCAAAGATCAGGGGATTGCATCAAAAGGCCGAACAAAACTACGATCCGGTGCTTGCGAGCATTCAAAAAGACATGGACCGGGCCAGCCAATACAAAAAAGGCAGCCAGTTCGCACGGGCCCTGGAATTATACCTGGATATTCTTGGTCGGCGTGCCAGCTACCATCCGGCCCGCTGGCAAGCCGCCTTGCTGCAAATGAAGCTCGAACAGTACGACGCAGCCAACCGTAATTTTCGGCATTTAATCCAGTACGATGAAACCGCATGGGAGTACTACTACAAATCGGCCATTTGTCTCTACCAAATGCATGACTATGCGGAGTCAATGGATATGCTGGTAAAGGCGGCTGACCGCAACCCGGATGAAGACAAGCGCTTTCAATATCATCTGGCCTACCTGAAGGGCCTGTTACACTACAATCTGAATGAATTTCCCCAGGCTTGCCGGGAACTGGAAACAGCCCGTTCGATTGCCCGGCAAAAAAGTTCAGCCCGATTACTAGGCACCGACGCCAATAGTCAGCTGGAGTGCGGCAACCCCGTTCTGGCAGACGACCTGGGTCACCAGGCCCTGAAAAAGGAATCAGATCAGCTGGAGGCCCGCCTGGCTCTGGGCCGAATTGCACTCAGCAAGAATGATCCCGATTCCTGGTCCCGTGCAATCTCTTTGCTAGAGTCAGTCAAAGACAGTAAAAGTGCCGATTTACATCGCTCCTGGACTCGACTGCTCGCCTGGACCGGGCATACAGCGGTGCAAAAGCAGCAGTACCAAACCGCGATCCTGGCATTTGAAAAAGTGCAAATCGATGCCTTGACCGAACTTGCCAGATTACAACGACAATCTGAGGGCAAAAAACCGGATATGCTGCAACAGTTCAATTTTGATTTTGGATTGGCATTGATGCATACCGGCCAATACCAGCGGGCCTTGCACCTGTTTGACAAGTTAGGCGCGCAGGCAGAATCCCGTTTTATGATGGCAAGGGTCCATGCCCTGCAAAAGAATGCGACTGATTGCAAAACACGGCTGTTGCAAAGCACAGAGCTGAATGAGAGTTATTGGGAAAGGGCCGAACAGGATCCGGTCTTTCAGAAACTGATGGCAATTGAGCCGGATTTCAGTATGTTCATTAGAACCAGGAATAAACCAATTGAGCAAGAAGCCCCCCAAAAAACGGAAGAAGAAAAGCCAGGCCCGCAAAACGGCTCAACTGACACGCAAAAGTCACCAGCTGCAAAATAATCACCAGGATCATTTTCTAAAGCGACCGGCGCTAAAGAAACTGGCAGCCATCATGCAGGCGGAACTGAACCGCTCATTGCGTCACATTCAGTCCAGTGACAAACCGCCCCTTTACTACCTGAGCTATTTATTTCGCAATATCCGCTACACCAAAGTGCAGGGCCGCCTGGGAGCCATCCATGAGGAAGCCAGCTGGATCAACAACTCTGTTTACTGCGACGCCCGAGTCGGTAGTTATGCTTATGACAATGTCAGCCAGGGCGGCCTGGATGATTCCAATGAAAACAGCGAATCGACCGAGTATATCCGTTTTCCGCAAGAAATCCATGCTGATGCTGTCCGTTTTCAGTTATGGAAACTGACCGATGCCTGTTACCGGGAGGCAGCTGCCAGTTTTTATCGTAAAAAATCCACCGGATTGCATTTTCAGGAGATGCATCCGGAATTGCCGGCCATGCGTCAAAAGAAGGCCATCCGTGATTTTCACTGGCTGACACCGGAAAACATAGACACCAATGTCTATAAAAATCTGATTCGCAAAGCGGGGCGCTTGATCACCAGCCGGCCTTTTATCAAGAATTCCTGGTTCGAGTTTCATGCCTCGCAGAGTCAGAAAGTCTTTGTAAATTCCGAAGGTAGCGAGATCCTGCAACAAAGCGCTGTCTTTGAATTACGCGTCTTTCTTTGGACACTCAGCAAACAGGGCGAGCCGGTCAGCTATGAAATGAATTTCAACACCGCCAGCCAGACGGATCTACCGGATAAAAAAGAGTTCATCCGGGCCCTGCGCAAGGCCATCGCAACCCTGGAGCAAAAGCTGGCTGCTCCGCGGCTCAACTCCTATTCCGGGCCGGTCCTGTTGTCACCGCAGGCTTGCGGTACATTCTTTCACGAAGTACTAGGTCATCGACTGGAGGGATCGCGACTTTTATCCAGCGATGAGGGCGCGACGTTCAAGGACCAATTGGGCCGCCAGATTTTGCCAGACTATATTCATGTCTACGATGACCCAACCATGCTCTCCTTTGAGGGTCAGCGCATCAGCGGCCATTTTCAATATGATGATGAGGGTTCCCATGCGCGCCGGGCTGATTTAATCATCGATGGACGTTTGCAGTGCTTTTTAAGCACGCGCTCACCCATCCCGGGCCAGGCGGACAACAACGGCCATGCCCGCAATCAACTGCAGGAAAGACCGATCTCCCGAATGGCCAATCTGGTGATTGAAAACCGACAGCCAGTGACCTTTGACGAAATGTTCCAGCGTTTTTTGGCAGAAATCAGGCGCCAGAAGAAAGAGTACGGCATTTGGGTCCAGCAGGTCCAGGGCGGAGAAACGGGCACCAACAATTACGATTTTCAGGCCTTTAAAGGCGAAATCATGCTGGCTAGCCGGGTCTGGGCGGATGGTCGTCAGGAGATGATACGCGGGGTCGATTTCATTGGCACACCGCTGGCGGCGCTGGAATCGTTGCTTTGCCTGGGTAATACACCAGTACTGGAAAATGCCTGGTGTGGCGCCGAATCCGGCCTTGTGCCCGTATCCACTATTGCGCCGGCCATGCTGCTGGGCAATCTTGAGCTGCAAGGCCAGGAACAAAACCGTTACACCGATTATCTGGTACCTGTCCCCTATGCTTGAAAAGGCGACATATTCCGCAACACTTGAATTATAATTGCGTGTTTTTTCAATTTTAATTCTCCGCTGAAACAGGGAAAAATAAGTCGCAGGCTTCAATTCCGGCCTTGCCCGTGGACGATAGTACACCTGTCAGGAGCACGGAATGACTCAAACCACTCGCTTGTATCGAATAAAACTCAGCGTAGCCGTATATAAAGATAAAAAACTGTCCTATAAAAATGAAATGATTGTGCCTACCTTCTATAGCCGCCGCTCAGAGGCGCGCAATCATATAAAGACTGAAATTCAGGATCGTCTGCGCCACTCGGCATATTTTATTTCACCGCGCGCCGATTACGATTTGGTCCGCTATACCAATGAAGCTAGCTGTAACACCTACCTGCGTTACCGGATCGTTGAACAGTCTAATCTGGAAGCAGATGCTGCCAATCCGGTTCGCTCGGATGTCAATGACACAGAAGTTATGGAAGCGCGTGAGCTTATTGACTAAGTTTCTTTTTAATCTGAAAGATAGCATTGATCCGCATTTGGGTCGTGCGCTTGAGTTCGGCCATGGCTTTGGTATGCCGGTTTAATTCCGGATCCAGGTGGTATCGCTCTTCCATCTTGCGGATACTGTCCCGCACAAAACGCAAGTCATCTTCATGGGCAATATTGCCTTTGCGAATCAGGGAGCGCAACTTGTCAAATTCATATTTCCGTAAGTGAATACGAATTAAAAACTGAACACCATATTTGTTCACCGCCTTGCCCCATTGCCCGCGGCGGTCCATTTCCTGGATCTGGTTCAGTTCGACCGAATCAACTGCCCTGGACCGGCTTGTTGCGTCACCTTCTGCCGCAAGGCTTTCTGCCTCCATTGGATCTGCAGCCGGAGATGATTTACCGTTAGAGGAAGCAAACTCGTCCTCATCAGTATAATCTCCGCTACCTGGATCCCCGGACTCAGCATCCAGGATGGATTCGGAAGGCATCAGCTCCCGCAGCTTGTCTTTTTTCCAGCTGTCTGTATATTCCTCAAAGTCAACCCGCAGCACATTGGAGTATTGCTGCAGCATCACAGCCATATTCAGGGAACGGCCGATCGGTGTATTATTATAAATTCTGGCCTGCGGCAAAAGTTCACGAATGATTTTCTCATAGGAGTCTCTTTTATAAAACTGCTGCTCGTAGGCCGCTTCCAGGCCGCGGATGCTGGATTCCTTGAGACTATCAACAATAGCCGCTTCAGCGATCACATAACCGTAGACCCCTTCGAGGTCATGGGCGGCGTCCTCTTCGATCAAGTGAATGCTGAAAATATAATGCGACTCAGCCAGAATCCGTAGATAATAAAACATTTTATCCCGGGACTCGCAAATGTCGGCGAATAAATGATTATAGCAGGTATCGCTGATCGGAATCGGTTCATTATAGCTGGATTTGCCGGTATTTGCTTCCCGGATGCGGCCGATCATTTCCATGATAGCAACATAATCCGAGGTAACTTTTTTGGGAGGCTTGGCCATTTTGGCAGAGATTAACGGTTCGGCGGCAATGCGGCAAGAAATTTTTCATTCAATTGGCGCCCTAAATTCCTGAAATGGAGCTGCCATTCCATCGAGCCATTCGGGCCTACCAGGTTTGTGACCGCTAAAAGAGCACAAAAGGGGATTGGTTTTTGAGCCGCAGCCATCGCCAGCCCAAAGGCTTCCAGATTTTCCAGATGGATGTTTTGTGACTGCAGCTCATCCTCACGGAAGGCAGTCAGGCTCACAGACTGGGTCGAATTGCAAACCAGGCCCATCTGCCAGGCATGGTTACGCCCCAGGCAGGCAGCCAGACGACCGGGAACAGCAGCAAGGCGGCTGGTTTGAATCTCCGGGATGTGGGCCTTGCCCTGAATCACAGCGGCATCCACCTGGGCAAACTCGCTTGCCAGAGCAAAAGCCCCCATAGGAATTTGCGCCCCTTGATAACTGCCAGCCGATCCGATAAATAATATCTCATCAAAACCGATCCGTTCTTGCTCCAGGCGGCGTGTCAGCCAGCAAGCCGCGCTGACGCTGCCTACGCCGCAAAAGCCGAATTCGAATTCCAGACGCAGGCCGTTCACTCGGCGATTCTCCAGAGCCGGACGCTCCTGGATCAGGTATGCCAGCTCAGGCTCAAAAGCGGAGAGCAACAGGATTCTGTGATTGTTCTTGTCAAAAGGTTGCTCTGTTGGCATCAGGACATATATGAAAGCGATGCGCCTTGCAATGGCAATGATTATTCCGGGCACTTTGGCGTTACTGGCAGCGCAATGCGATCAAAAACCGGGCACGGCCATGTGCGGCCGCTACTATCGCAATGTCGTTCGCTTGAGTCGCACGGGCTCACAAGCCATTGCCAATGTAGTTGCCGCTCCAGCCGCCAAACAAACGGTAATGGATTATTGCCTGGACCAGCCCCGTTTTCAAATTGAATGCGGAATTGATGCTGCCAGCCTGAGCGCCTTGCAGGCCTGTGAAACGAGCGAAAAGAAAACGATTTTCGACAGTCTGCCTGACTTTGAAAGCCTGGAAGTAGAAGAACCGCTCTTACCCTGATGACACTTAAAAAGCAGAAAACCGTCCGCAAAACGGTAAAGAAAGGGAAAGCCGCTACAAAGAAGGCGGGCGCAAAGAAAAAAACAAGCCAGCGGGCAGTAAAAAAAGCCGTACCGCAAGGCAAAAAAGCCGTTTCCAAAACTGGTGCCAGGCAAACGGCGCCTAAAAGCGTCAAAAAAGCAAAAGCCCCACCAACAACCTCGTCCTCCGCCAATCGCTTTCAGCGCCAGTCGGGTACAGCGCGCCAAAATCAGGATTTGCCTTTTTTTGATCCGCCGATTCCACCCTCCAATTCCCCCTTCAAGGAATTCATTCAACAGAGTCTTTTCGTAGACGACCAGCAAACCTGATCCTTATATTTAAAAAGACGGCTGACGGTCCGACCGATCTGTCAGTCTGGCACCATGCATTCTATGGCCATACAGTACTATATCAATCTGGAAATCGAATTAAACCACTGGCTGGATATTCTGAAACGCTCCGGTCTGGGCGAACGCCGCCCTGTCCAGGATCTCGATTGTATGCGGGGGATGCTGGAGAATTGCAACCTGTTGGTTAGTGCATGGGACGGGCCCAAACTAGTCGGCGTGGCTCGCAGCATGACTGACTTTCATTACGCCTGCTATTTGTCCGATCTGGCTGTAGATATTGAATACCAGGGTCGCGGCATTGGGCGGGCATTACAGCAGCAAACCCAGGAACAGTTAGGTCCGCAGTGCAAGTTAATCCTGATTGCTGCCCCGGCCGCAAACAGTTATTATGAGCATATCGGCTTTAGCAATCATCCGCGCTGCTGGGTTCTGGAACGCAGCCAGGTAATCCAATCCCCGGCCCTGGAAAACTGATGCAGAACGGTCGTGTTTGCATGCAGGTCAAAAACGGGGGTCCTGTGGTTGTTGCCATCGGCTTTTTAAATCATTAGCAAAACCACGGCCGGCCTCAGCATAAATATTGAAAACCTGCTCCACTCCCAGTTCTTTGAGCTCGTTCACTTCTTCGGGATATTTGGTAGTGGCAATAATACGGCACGACGCCTGCTGTTCCTGCAGTCGGCGGGCCGCAGCCAGATTTGCCTGGTGATTGGGCAGACACAGAATCGCCCAATTCAGCTGCCTGGCCAAACCGGCAGATTGAAACCAGATATCCGGGTTGGTTCCGTCTGCCCGGATAACATAGCAACCCTGACGGCGATATTTAGTTACATTTTCCGCATTGATATCAATGCCCAGGACCTGGCCCGGGAACTGAGCGCCAAAGGCATGATAGGCCGCTCCGCCAAGCCGTCCCATGCCAATGACAAGGACTGTAATACCAGTAATATCAAGATCTGCATCAGCTGGCAGTCGGCTTGATCTTTCAAAGCGCTGGATCCAGGCATGCCATCTGGCATACAACCGGTCGCCTTTCACAGCCATCGGCGCTGTGATGATAAACGACAATGCCAGCGCGATGGATAAAACTGCCAGCCAGGATTCTGTCAAGACACCAGAGCTGACCAGCAAAGCGCCAACGATTAAGCCAAACTCGCTATAATTACCCAGATTCCATGTTGACTGCCAGGCATCATGGGCGCGCAGCTTGAATCCGGTAAACAAGCCGAAGTAGAATGCCATTTTGACCGGCAAGAGCACAATCAGAATCATGGCGGTAATCACTTCGGCCCAGCCTGGACTGGCAGCCATCCCGACACTCAAAAAGAATCCTACCAAAAAAATATTTTTCAACTCGGTCATGGAACGGGCCAGTTTTTCCGAGCGGGAATGTCCGGTTAACAGCATACCGAAAGCCAGAGCTCCCAGATCACCTTTCATGCCGACCATCTCAAAAACATCCGCTCCCCCCAGGGCCAACACAAGCCCAAATAAAGTTAATAACTCACCCTGACCGGTGTAATCGAGTATGCGGTGGAAGACTCTCTGCATCGGGATCAGCAAGAGCAGTCCGAGCGACCAGCTGCTCGGCATTTTTCCCGCTGAAATGGCCATAAAGAGAACGGCGGCAATATCTTGTGTAATCAGAACACCGATCGAGATTTGACCATGCCTGGAACCGCCAGCGCCCAGGGCTTCGATGATCTTGATTGCAAAAACCGTACTGGAGAATGTCAAGGCAAAGCCGAGATAGGCAGCCTGTTGCAACGTAAGGGACGAAAACAGGGGAACCTGAACATAGGCCAGTAGCAGTGCTATACACGTCAGACAAGCTGTCACTACGGCCATATGAATCGTTGAAACACCCCAGACCTCAGGCCGTATTAAAGAGCGCAAATCCAGCTTGAGTCCGATGGTGAACAATAACAATGTCACGCCGAGGTCGGCGGCTTCTTTCAAAAAAACCCCACTGGCGGCGCCGGCAGCTTTCAGAAAAAATCCAGCGACTAAAAACCCGACCAGGGGCGGCAGTCTGATCAAGCTGGCTGCATAGCCAAACACAAATGCAATCGCAATCCATAAAGGATCTTTATGGTTTATGGCAAGTAGTATAGTATCCATAATACTCGGCGGTTCGGGACTGCATGCCTGCAAATTCCCTTTAACTGGCAAGGGCAGATTTTCTGCCATGCAAAACTACAAAAGCAGAAATTCTCTCACTCCTGTTTGTTGCGACTCGAAATACCTCGCATGATTCAGGCCTTCCTGGTAAACATGTTTTTTGCGAGCAGCACCGAATGATTCCGGACAACTGCCGGAAATAAAACCGACCCGGCGGCGTGCGCTGAGCAGTCTGTGGTTGTCAAAAGCAATCAACATCCTAATAATAGCCCGAAATCTTGTAGGCCACCAGGCCTATATACTCTTTGATCGCGATGGTGCTGATACGCAGGGCAGCCGCTGCCGGGAATACCGCTTCTACAACCAGATTCTTGCTGCCGGTAAAATAATAGTCAGCCGGAGCTGGAATTACTTGCAGGCCCTGGGCCTCAAAACAAAGCACACTGCGCGGCATATGAAAAGCGGAAGTCACCAGGATGATTTTTTTAATACCCCGCTCGCGGGCCATCCGGGTCGTAAAGACGGCGTTTTCATATGTATTGCGCGATTCTTTTTCCGATAGTATCTGAGCGGGTGCCAGCCAGCCCCGCTGCGCCAGAAACTCAGCGAGGAGGCTGCCCTCGCGTACCCCTTTTTGCTGCAAAAGACCGGACCCGCCGGTAATGATTAATAGCGGTGCCTTGCCGGCTGCGACCAGTTTTTGAGCCAAAAACAGGCGGTCGACTGCGTCGACGAACTCTGGCTCCCCATCTATGCTTGTGATCATGGGATTGATCATGCCGCCCAGCATCACCACGGCGTCTGCCTGCACCGGCTCATTCACAGACAAGGGCGGATACCGCTTTTCAAGCCGGCCGATCAAAAAACCGGATACCGGATACAGGGCTAGACTGTACAATACAAGGCATACCAGCGCCAGCCAGCCGCGAGCCCAGCGCCGCCGATAAAAAACCAGGCCGATCAGCAAGCTGACTAGAATCAGGGGCAGCGGGAACAGGAGCCCGGCGAAGATTTTGGATAATATGAAAAACATGATTCGGTTCCTCTGGCTAAACGGACAGACTGGCGGTGTGACCAAACCAACCAGACTTGCGCTAATGATCAGTGCCGACGGGTTCGCCGGTCACGCCCCACATCTGCCAGGGTTTTAGTGCGAGCCTGTATGCTCCAATCAGAAAGCCCTGGATTATGGCGTAAAGCCAATTAAAGCCATCGGCTGGCACCTGGTTTGTCGCCAAGGGATTTCAATCCCGGGTTGCAAGCAGTCGGCCGGCCGGACCAGCCCGGGCGCTGAATCCATGCGCTTGTGTTTTGGGCCGCTTTAGTGACGCTCTTTACAACCCGCAATGCAGGCACGCTGAGCACCACTGCAGGCGCTGCGTTCCAGCCCGCTTTTTTGACTGACGCACTTTTCGTACGATTCATTACACTTGCGAATACAAATGGACAAAGCCCCTTTTTGTGATTCGGTGCGTTCCTCTTTCGCCTGCAGCGGCGCGTTTAACAGGGATACGGTCAGGAAGACCAACAAGGCGAAGCTAAATGCAATCTTGTTCATAAAGACCCCCAATCTGGTATACAGAGTTCTTTATACAGATTTGTACAACCGGGCATTCAATGACAAGCTTTTTTTACTACTACAACTTCGCCGACAAGGGCTCGGTGTACGACTGAACCGAGATTGCCCGGATGCCTAATTGCGCAGAACCGCGCCCGATGCCTGGAATCCATCCACATAGCTTGTAACGGCAAAATCCGGAAAACGGGCCTTGAATTTGGCGCTGGCAAAGATATAATCCGCTTCGTATTGATACATCATTTCTGCTGATTCCCGAAAGTCGGCTATCAGGGCCATTAAAAGCAGCTTCAAAAAGCCGGGCATATTCTTAACCGGCAGATTGCTTCCGGCAGCATCGCGTATCGCTTCCAGTGCAGCGAAGGTGCTGACAGGCTTATCCGCCACCGGTAAATGCCACACCTGCCCATAGGTTGGATTGCTCTGATCGGCGGTGGCCAATTCTACCAGCGCCTCGCCCAGGTCGTCGATATAGATCAGGCTATGCAGATGATCCAGTTTCTTTGGCCAGTAAATCGGTCTGCCGGCCTTGATCGATCCTTCTATCAGCACGTTGAGAACGGAGGTTTGCACATTCGGTCCATAGAAATCCGGCGCGCGGGCAATCAGGGCATTGATTCGGCCGGTTTGCATGGCAGCGAGTAAACGATCGGCGACATCCTTACGGATTTGCCCCTTGCGTGAGATCGGCTTTTGGGGATGATCCTCGCGCATCGGATTCTGCAGGGGCGCCGGGCCGTACATATAAATATTGTCGAGGAAAATCAACTGGGAGTTATTTTGCGCGCAAACGGCAATCAGATTCTCTATGGCGCGCGGCCAAACCTTGCTCCAGATCTTTTGTCGATACGGGAATCCCATACAGGCGTATATATGCGTAGCGCCGTCTGTCGCCCGCTGCAGACTGTCCGCATCCAGTACATCAGCGGACGTAAACAAAAAGTCGGGGGCTCCCTTATGACGGGCCACGCTGATGGCGGTCAAATTGCGCCGGCGCAGGGCTTTCAGGGTGGCCAGGGCAGCGGCTCCGCCGCCACCGATCACAATATGCTTTTGATTGTCTGTATTCACTTTCCTGGATTCTCCTGTACCGCTGTGCGCTAGCTGCGAGCTGGAAAAAGGGTGACTGCTTTGGGCCGCCTAAAGGTGGATTTGCATGCCTTCCCGAGCCAATTGACATCCTGGGTACTCTACAGCGACCTCGGTCTCTACACTATCCAGAACATCATCGCTCGCATCAGGATCATGATGCGTCAGAATCAATCGACCGACCCCGGCCCGCCTGGCGACCTCCATGGCCATCTGCGGGGTCGAATGGCCGAACCCCTGCTTGGGAACGGGATCATTGATATAATTATCAGTCGAGTATTGGGCGTCATGAATAAGCAAATCAACGCCGTCCACAAAACGAATCAAGCCGGTATCACCGCCCACATACCCCTCGGTGTCGGTGCAAAAGGCGACCGATTTGCCCTTGTATTCAACACGGTACATGAATACGCCCTCTTTGGGGTGGGCCTTGCCGCGATGGATACGCACGATAACTTCATCGTCTGTGGATGGATGCGGCGAGTGGATGCTATGAATCAGACGGGGCTCATTGTTTTCGAAATACAGCATGTCGGATAGCATCAGCGAATGCAAAAATTTTAATGAAGGCAGTTCTTCCAGCTCAACGGGAAAATAGGGCGAGTGAAATAACACTGTACTAATGTTTTCTTCCAGGGGATCCGGGCCAAACATGTAGATCCGCGAAGAGGCAATATACATGGGTTGAAAAAATGGCAGGCCTTCGTTATGATCGTGATGCATGTGAGTCAGGAGCAAGACCACTTCCATGGGCTTTTGGCTGGCGAAGTGCTCCTTGATCAATTCCTTGCCCAGACTAATAATGCCGGTGCCTGCATCAATCACGAGCAGCTTGCCTCCTGCTCGCACTTCAAGGCAGGTGGTATTGCCGCCATAACGAATGGTGGACTCGCCGGGCATCGCGTGCGAGCCGCGCACCCCTCTGAATGTCACCTGTATATCGCTCATCGTACCAGTTTCCCGTCCTGTGAATCCACCCCAATAACAATAGTGAGGGCGATACCTACAAGTACCTTTTTTCTAGACCAGGGCAGCCGGGCCTCTTTTGGTCGCCTGCGCGTTGCCATTGGCTGGCCGTCATTGCCCCCACCAGGCGCGGATGTTACCGCAATCCAACACCACCGTAAGGCGTACCTTGATGCCGCAGCTTGTTGTCCGCCCTTCGATAAACGCGAGAGCCGTTCCACACCTGCTTGACCGACGGCAAACAATTCGCCGGACAGACCATAGCGATGCAACCGTACTCACTGAGCCAGTAGCGCAACCAGACGAGTTTCCCTCCGGTCGGTCCTAATCGATGTAGGACTCCAGCACATTGAGCAGTATTTTCAGCTGCAGCCAGACCGGCACATTCGTGCCTTTCTTTTTGGGCGGCTCCTGCGGACGGAACACCGTCACCGCCGATGCGGCGCTCTCGCGGCCATCCGGTCCGACTGCGGCAATACTGACATAGTAATCCTGGCCCGGTTCCCAGGCACTTTGATCCGGTAGAACCGGAGCGTGTAGACTGGTATCATTGGCGACCCGGAAGGTGTGCTTTAATTCCGATTCAGAGCGGCCAACGCGCAAGACATAGGCCCGGGCATCTCCCCGGGACAGCTCCCAGTGAAAGAACATCCCCGGCACTCCGTTTTCGGAACCGTACAGGGCGACCAGACCGCGGGGCGCCTCTGGATCTGCTCCGTCAAAACTACCTGGCCGGGCCGGCCCATCCCCTTTGGTAAAAGCCGGATAGGCAAAGGCCTGCATCGAGGCCTTGAGTCCGGCGCTGAGCTTCTGTTCATCAAAGAACGAAACCATCACCGACAGCCGGCTCAAATAACCATTATAGGTACTGGCTGCTGTCTTGTACTGCTGGCCAGCCAGAAATGCCGCATACCAGCCCTGGCGATTACCCCAGGTTGGCTGGTAGTACTGGTTGCCATGGTAGGTTCCAAAGGGGTTCATCCGCATTTGATAGCCGACGCCGTGGCTGGACATTTTTAGCGGGATACCGGCAAAATTAGCCAACCGGGTAGTATCCATTGCGGCTGCCACCCCGCTGGCAGCTCCCCGGACAGCGACATATCCGGCAGTTATGTGATTATTAATATTATCCAGGTTTTTTAGCTGCCTGCTGTGCTGAAAGTAGTCTACCTCGTATTCGGAGTCCACTCCGAAGTAGTTGCGTTTCAGGACTCGAAAAGGACTGGTATCACTGGCCCTGGCTGACATGTTGAGCGGCAGCGGGGCGACTTCCTGCCAGTTTTGATCAATTAAACGCGCCAGTGCCGGTTCGGCGGCCTTGATCAAATCATGACGTTCGGTTTCGGGATAACGAATTTCTCCGACCGCAAAAATAGCGGGCAGCCCCGCAATCAATGTCAGGCGGTAATCCACATTACCGGGCCGGCAGCCAGGCACAGGCAGATCAAACTCGCCCTGCAACCGCAGCTGTGCCACACCGCCGCTGCCATCCTGTAAAACAGTGATATTTAATTTCGCTGGAGTGTGCCAGCCGTTGGCATAGCGAATTGCCGGGATAAAACTGCCGCCGCGTAAATGCTTCTGAAAATCAGAATCCGCTGCCTTGCGAAATAAAACTTCCCTGACATGCCCGGCAGCATTGAAATGGACTTTGATAAATTCATTGGCCAGCTCCGACAGATCGGCTTTGCTTTTGTGGGCATCCAGGGCATATTGTTCATCAGCCAGATTGGCCTGATCAGAAACACTGAGCACATACGCTCCGTCTACGAGTACCGCTGGAGTATAAAACTGCACCTGCTATACCGCGGACGGGCTGCCGCTGAATTCGGGATCCGAAACCAGTTCCTTATCCAGAACAGCGGCGCGCAATG
>JAGRNA010000289.1:1783-2236 GCA_020441005.1 Leptospiraceae bacterium | reverse complement strand
AACACAAGAGTAAATGGCGGGAAAATCGAAAGCAGCTGGGATCTGCTGGAAGGTAAAACAGTGCTGGGTCTGGATGGCTACGAGCGCAACTGGCGCGCAGAAACAACCACCCGCTCCTTACATATGACTGTCATGAGCGGCATGATGAGTACGAGCAGTATGAGTCCGGCCTACCGGACCCAGGAGTCCATACCCGATGTAACGACCCGAAATGCCGGACTGTATCTGGAACAGGAAAACAAATTCCTGGACAATCTGCAAAGCACTCTTGGATTGCGCTACGATGCAACCGAATCTACGGCCGGACGCGACCGCAGACAGCTCTATAATGTGTACTATCCCCAGTACAATAATGCCTATTTATTTGGCTACTACTCGGGTGCAGTTTTACAAAATCGCTTCGAGCGGGAACTGTATCTACCGCCGGCAAATCCGGTCAACCGCAGCTTTGGA
>JAGRNA010000289.1:0-1699 GCA_020441005.1 Leptospiraceae bacterium | reverse complement strand
GAATTGTTTTTTGCCATGCAGCGGATGGGCAACCGTATGGCTCCCGATTATGTGGGCAATCCAGAACTCAAGGCTACCCGTAACTCACAGGCCGATCTGGGCATCAAATACTACAATGGGAAGCTGATGCTGCGTGCGAACAGCTTTTACGCGTATCTCTATGACTACATTATCCCGGTTGAAATCAGCAAGAACACCGGGGATTTGAGTCCGCGGGACACAAACGAGCTGGCGGCTTACAAGGCCTGGACCGGACAGGATGCCTCTGTTGGCAACCGTTATGCCCGCAGTTATAAAAACATCCGGGCTGTAATGTACGGCGGCGAGCTAGAGAGTATGCTGTCTTTGCCAGGTCTATGGTATCTGGGCGTTGGAGCCGGTTATACACGCGGCATCAATGACTCCGATGACCGGGAATTGCCCGAAATTGCTCCATTAAAGGGAACAGCCAGGATCAAATTCGATAACAATACCTGGATGGCAGAGCTGGAAGGCGAGTTTGCCGCCACCCAGAATAAAATTGATGATCGCATCGGCGAGACCAATACGGCCGGCTGGGGTATTGCCAATCTGAAAGGCAGTTATCACAAGGATGGCATCAAACTGCTGCTGCAAGTCCGTAACCTGTTTGATCGGGCTTATTATGAGCACCTGTCCTATTCACGCCAGTTTTATACCAGCGGGGCCCATATTCCGGAACCGGGTCGGACGATCACGCTCAGTCTGCAATGGCAGTTCTAGGTCAGTCTGGAGGCGGAACGTAAGGCAGAAAGCACCGGGTCAATCCTGTCGGGAGCTATTCAGCTTCCGACAGGTTGGTCTTCCTTTTTCAGGTAGTTCAAGGACTACGCCAGCAAATTCTGGTCACGAAAATACAGGAGAACTCCCCGTGGTTCATAGCGGGCAAGGCGCCGCACTCGACGGACAGGATTACAATCAATTTATGCGGCGCTATATTGCCATCAGTATTGTTTTACAACTCGGCCTGCTGGGAGTGTGTGAATTTTGGCGTTTCGTAATGCACAATATTGCCCCCTCCTCCTGGCAGGTTCAGGCGCAGCCGGTGCGCATTCGCCACGTACCCATCGAGCTGGATCTGCTTGAACTTGACATCCAGTTGCCCGCTGAGGATAACGCCGAGCTTGTAAAGCCGGCTGTCAAGACTGGTCCAGGGAGTGGCCAAACTCGCAGCGCGACCATCGAAAGCCTGATAGCTGACAGATTACTGGATATTCCCTACCCGCCTTTGGCCCGCAAGATGGGTATGCAGGGAACCGTTTTGATTCGTATCCAAATCAATACTGAGGGTCAGCTGGAACAGTTGCAGCTAGTACAGTCCAGCGGCTTTGATCCATTGGACCGGGCTGCTCTGCACGGAATCCGCAGCTGGAATTTTGGGCCGGGGCCGGCTGCCAGCGTGGTCGTGCCGGTTGTATTTCGACTGCTATGATTCCCGGGAGATGAACACATCATTTGCAGTCCTTCATCAACTTAAAGCCCGGACTTCGGAGTATAAGCGCTGGTAAACGAGCCCTGTTTCGCGCGCAAGGGGATCACCCACCGGACTCAGAAACCAGCCTGGCTGGCTGTTGCCGCCAGGATAAAGATGATGGATCAAACCCGACTCAATCGGATAATGGTCCTCTGACCTGATAAAGCATCGATTCAGAATAAGGTCAATCAAAGAGTCAGGAAAACA
>JAGRNA010000288.1 GCA_020441005.1 Leptospiraceae bacterium | reverse complement strand
GGCATTCGCGAATACCTTGGCGTGGAGTCGCTGGCCTATCTAAGTCTGGATTCGGCCCTGGATGCCATGCATCATAACACGACGCACCCCGAGCAGCGCCGCCACTGGTGTACGGCTTGTTTTTCTGGCCAGTATCCAATTGATGTAAAAAACCACCACGAAGGCAATCAAAAGGATCTCTTTACCGAGTACCAGATTGAAGACATGGTCTAAAGGACCTCCTTCAGGCGACACTTACTGCGTATCGATTTTAGCAGTGAGCCAAAGCCCACTCCCGTAATTCCCGTAAAACAGTTTGTTTATCGTCCGCAGCTTCATTCATGCATTCATGATAGAAATCGGGATAAATTCGCAGGGTCTTGTCCGCAGTCGTCAGATACTCATACAAGCGCTCCGAACCCTTATAGTTGACGATTTGATCACCCGTGCCGTGAAAAATATAGCAGGGGATATTTAAATGTGATGCTTTTTGAAAGATCACCTTTCCGAGAGAGAGCAGGTTTTTGCCCATTTGAAACGAAATCTTGCCGTGGACCAGCGGATCGTCGCGATAAGCCTGCACCACGGCCGGATCATGAGATAAAAAATTCACATCCAGATCGGCATCGACCGTTGCAGCCGGCATAATGCGCGCCATGGTAAAAGCCAGGGCCTTTTTGATCTGTTGCCCCAGGTTCATGTGCAATTCCAAACCGGCGGAGCTGACTATCAAGCCTTGCAGGTTACGTTGATTGCTACCTTCCAAAGCATACTGCAAGGCGATAATACCACCCATACTATGACCCAGCAAGAGCAGCGGCTGTTGCGGATGGGCATCCTGAGCGAGGGCAATCAGATCCGCCAGGTCATCAACAAAAAGCTGAAATTGAGCAACATGACCGCGCTTGCCTTCTGTGCGGCCGTGACCGCGGGCATCCAGTCCAAAAAAAGCAGTTCCGGTGCCACTGAAAGCCTCTATCAAATTGCCGTAACGGCCGCTATGCTCGCCAAATCCGTGCTGAAAAACGACAATCCGGCGGACTTCGTCCGGAATCCAGGACTGATAAAAAACGCTGAAATTATCTTTTGAGGAATTAAGAGTCGATTCACTATGTTTGTAGCTGTTCATTTTATTTTACAATACTTATTACTATCGCGTGGTAGATCTGCCAGCTTTTTTTAAAAAGCAGAAACGGCCTCTTCTTCAGAGTCATAAATATCGAAAAGACCGGTCAAGCGGGTTAATTCAAACACCCGCCGGACTGCATCGTAGATATGCACCAGTTTGATCCGGCCTTCAAGCTTGTTGAGCTCATTCATAATCGCGATCAACACACCGACTCCGGAGGAATCGATGTATTTGACGCCTTCCATATTCACTAAAACATTACGGGCACCGCCGGCTATCTGCTCCTGGATGCTGCTTTTCAGAACGGCGCTGTTGTAAATATCCACATCTCCAGCGATATCCACGATCACCACATCATTGACGTGACGGAATTCAACTTGCATAACTGTTTTTCTGCAGCCTCGAACCAGGATGGATGCGACTACAGTGGCTCCTGATAAAGGAAAGCATCAACGGCTGCTTGCCAGGGCGCAAGAAAAAATACAAGCCGCAGCCAAATGAGCAAAAAAATCTTAAAAAAATGGGGCTTGAATTGTAATTCTGATTGACCGGCGAACAAGGCTCGCAATAGTGTCCCTGTCGGTGCCGATAGAGAAGGTGATACACCTGTTCCCATCCCGAACACAGAAGTTAAGCCCTTGATCGCCGATGGTACTGCAGAGTTCGCTTTGTGGGAGAGTAGGACGGCGCCGTGTTTGCACTTATCATTCATGACTTGAAAAGAAGTCCCGCTTTGCGGGGCTTTTTTTTTGGCATTTGCTTTGGGTT
>JAGRNA010000053.1 GCA_020441005.1 Leptospiraceae bacterium | reverse complement strand
CGTCCCAAATACCATGGATGGTTTTGGGACGACTTCTAAGTGTAAATGCAAACTTTATGCAGTTTTTGCTGTGAGATGTCCAGGTATCGAATAAATAGACTGGAATTTGTTGAATAAGCCTCGCAAAGCAATTTTAGAACTCCCAGGAAGTGGATACTAGATCGTGAGTTCACGCTTAAAAAATATTTTTTTAAACTGAACCGGATATCTCGCTCATTTGGTTTTTGTTGATTTGCATCTTCGGACACTGATAAATCCAATTCTAGCAAAACCACAAACAGACGGGCTAGACTGGACCGTACAGTCTATAAGGGTCAGCGGTGTTGCTCCTGTTGCGCAAAAAAAAACCGGCCAGATCCATCGCTGTCCGGCTATGAACGATGAGAAATGATCGCGCTTCAATAGCAGGTCAGCGCAAACCGGGCGCTGATTAAAAACTGTTTTTCTTATAATAAGTGAAACCGCTTTTATCGGCGAATTGAATGCCGGCCGATTCCAGATGTTTGAGGATGCTCAAATTAACAGCCGTGCGGGTTTTTAGATTGGAGGCGTCTGCTTTTATCCAGTACAAGAGCATAATATCCCTGGATATTTCGTTAATCTGAATGAGTCCAGTGACCACATTGTCTTGCGTGTCCGGGTGGCTCCGGGCGATGGTCTTGAGTTCTTCTAAAAGGTCTTCGATATGGGCGGCACTGGTCGCGGGAGCCAGTTTGTATACCTGGAACATCTGCCGGCCTTCTTCCGAGTCTACATTGATGACGTCCTGGTTCGCAATGATGGTGTTGGGTATATTGATGACTCGCCCCTCATATCTGGTTTTCAGACGTGTTGTGCGCAGCCCGATTTGCAAGACCGTTCCATCAATCATGCCCGTCTCTCCGCGAAACTGGATCCGGTCGCCAAGTTTAAAATGGCGGTCCAGGAATATATTCAGGCCGCCGATCAAATTACCAACCGTGTGCTGGGCAGCCAGAGCGAATGCAAGTCCCCCGATACCGAGCCCGGCCAATATCGTACTGACATTGTAACCGGCATTATTCAGACCGATTATGATCCCCAGCGTTATAATTACAAAACGCACAGCGGTGCGCACAACCGGTAGCAGCTGGTCATCGAGGTCAGTTTCCGACTGCGCGGCCAATTTGGCAAAGTACTCCGCATGCAGGGCATCATAGATGCGCAGCAGCAGCCAGCCAATATTCATGGTCATGGCAAATCCGTGCAATCGCTCAAACCAGTCCCAAACTCCGGCCGTCAGACTTAAGGTGCTGACGGCATACCGGAACCCGAGCAGGATGATAAAAACCACCACCGGACTTTCCAGAACCTCGACAAGCACGTCATCCAGGCGCGTGCTGGTTTTGCGGGTCAAAAAACGAATCCACTGACCGGTAATTTTATAAGCCAGCCAGCCGGCGATAGCGGTGACCGCTATGATGCCCAGCGCGAGCAGCCATTCGAGGGCATTATTGCCATAATACTGATGGCTCTGGATTTGTTGCAGAAGATTTTGCAGCATAGGCCAGAATTGCGGAGAGGGAGGGATTCGAACCCTCGGTACGTGTTACCGCACACATGCTTTCCAAGCATGCACCTTAAGCCACTCGGACACCCCTCCGTTCGGGTAGTCTGCCGCTCGTAAGCGGTCGCATACCTGTTTGCAGCTTCAATGACAGGGGTCAAGTAGAAGATTCATAAATCTGCTGCACCTGGGTCAGCGCTGCTCCGGTTTCAATTTGCCGCCCGCAGCCGCTCTGGATTAAAATGCTTTCCAGGGCGGTGATCAGACTATAAACATTCGCACTACGGGCACTGTGTCCCATCAGGCCAATCCGCCAGGTTTTACCGGCCAGGGCTCCCAGACCGGCACCAATTTCAATACCATAGTGATCAAGGAGCTGCCGGCGCACAGCGGCTTCATTCAGACCGTCAGGAACCAGCACACTGTTCAGCATGGGCAAGCGGTCCGATTCCGAGACCAGAAATTCGATGCCGAGTTTTTGCAGCCCCGCTGCCAGGGCGCGATGATGCAGCATATGACGCGCAAAGGCGGCCGGTAAACCCTCTGAAACTAACAGAGTCAAGGATGCGTGTAGCGCTGCCAGGGAATTCACCGGAGCGGTATGATGGTAACTGCGCCTGGAGTCGGAACCCCAATAACCAAGCAGCAGCTTGACATCCAGAAACCAGCTTTGCACCTTTGTGCGTCGCTTGTTGATCTGTTCGATTGCTCTTTCACTGAGTGTTACCGGGGAGAGACCGGGCACACAGGACAGACATTTTTGCGAGCCGGCATACACCGCATCGAGCTGCCATGCGTCTACCTCCACCGGGATACCACCAAGCGAAGTTACAGTATCAGCCAGGACCAGCATACCATGATCATGGGCCAGTTTGCTGATGGACTCCGCATCCGAACGAGCTCCGGTTGATGTCTCGGCGTGTACAAAGGCAATTAATTTTGCATCCGGATGCTCCCGGACAGCTTCAGCGACTTTATTGAGATCAACCGGCTGTCCCCATTCATCCTGGATAGCAACGGACCTGGCACCGATCCGGTCGGCAATTTCCAGCATGCGTCCGCCAAATACGCCGTTTTGACAAATAATGACCTTATCGCCAGCTTCCAGCAGATTCACGAGGCAGAATTCCATTCCGGCTGATCCGGGTGCCGATAGGGGCAGCGTCAGCGGGTTTTGGGTTTGAAAAACTGTTTGCAGCAATGATTTAATTGCTTCCATTAGCTGGACAAATTCAGGATCCAGATGTCCGATGGTTTGCCGGCTCAGGGCTTCCAGAACTGCTGTTGGTACATCCGAAGGGCCGGGACCCATCAGGATTCTACGGGAAGGATAATACGATTGATAACGCTTGCTGCTCACAAGGATAGCATGGTTGCACCTGATTGTTGGTCAAGGTCTTTGAGGCTATGTCCCCGGTGAATGCTCGAGACCAGCCGGAATGGTTTCACGAAGCGCCGCGCCGTACGCCGGTGCGTGAAACATGCGATGGGCTGCACGGTTAGCGGTCAAGCGGCCGGTGTGGCTGCGGCCCTTGCTGTGCAGACTCAAAAAAGACCACGTGATCTCGAGATCCGCCAATTACAAGCGGCGCTCATCAAGCAGGGTGTCCGTCTGCATTAAGTGCTCCTTGTCAGCTCTGTAGATCAAATTTTTTTTCGTAAAGCCTGACCTTGTCTCTAAATGCCTCTGGCACACGCACTGCTTTTTGCTGCCCAAAATCAAACCAGACAAATGCCGCCGAGGCTGTGACAACCGGAGCCGCGTTCTCGTTCTGCATTAAAAACTCCATTCGGAAGCTTTTGGTACCAATGTGGGCAGTGCACAGCCAGGCATCCAGCACCTGGGGATAGACCGCCTGCTGGCGATAATCCATATTCAGGTTTACGATCACCATACCGCTGCTTACAGAGCGGCCGTCATTTTCCCATAACCCGACCGTGCTGAAATAATCAGCCCGGACCGATTCAAAATAACGTGCAAAAGTAACATTGTTAATGTGGCCAAAAGCATCCATGTCGCCCCAGGTTGTTTTGATTTGTTGCTGATAGGTATAAGTTTCCGGGTTTTTCCATTTCTGTTGATCCAGGGATTTCATTGTATAACTCGTGCAAATTGGCTTTGCTAAAACAGGCTGATGCAAGTTCGCCGGGATGTCATCCACTTGTCGCTCAAAAAGCGCTGGACTGGCAGGCAAACTCCTTGCGATGAATTTCAGCCTGGAATACGTTGCATCTGTGACAAGGCAGATTTGGCAGATGCCGCGCGCAGGGAACCTGGCCCGATTGACCCTGCAGACGGCCAATATGGGCGATTTGCCCGCCGGCTCGGTGCGCGTGGCCGTGAAAGCGATCGGTCTTAATTTTGCCGATATTTTTGCCTGCCTGGGATTGTATTCTGCTACACCGACGGGCAGCTTTATTCCGGGACTGGAATTTGCCGGTGAGGTGGTCGCTGTCAGCGGTGATGTCCATTTTCGGCCGGGGCAGCTGGCGATGGGCGTAACTCGATTTGGCGCCTATGCCAGCATGCTGGATATCGATCAACGTTATCTCTGGCCCCTGCCGTCTGGCTGGAGCCTGGCCGAGGGTGCCGCCTGGCCGGTCCAGGCCCTGACAGCCTGGTATGCGCTGCATGAACTTGGTGCGGTGAAACCGGGACAGCGGGTGCTGGTCCACTCGGCAGCCGGCGGGGTCGGACTACATGCTCTGGCAATGCTGCGTGATCAGTCTTGCCTGGTAACAGCCACAATTGGCAATGCAGCCAAGAAATCAATTCTCCTGGCCCAGGGTTTAGCGGCGGATCAAATCATCGTTCGTGAAAAGCGCCGCTTTGGCGTGCAACTGGATCGAGCTTTGGCCGCGCTGTGCCCTTCCACTTCTGCTTTCTCTGGTTCGCAATCAGAACAGTCGAATGCAAGGCTGCCTGCCATGCCGGACAACGACGGTTATGACCTGATTCTGGACGGCATTGCCGGTCCTTTTTTTGAGCCGGCATTCAATCGCCTGCGGCCTGCCGGTCGGTACATTCTATTCGGGGCGGCCAATTTTATGAATACCGGCAGCCGGGTAGATTGGCTCAAAACAGCCTGGCGTTATCTGCAGCGGCCGCGTTTGGATCCGGTCGCAATGATTTCTGATAATCGCTCCCTGATGGCTTTTAATCTGATCTGGTTGTGGTCCGCAGTCGATCAGATGCATTCGTTGCTTGGCGCTATGGATGAAAGCGGGTATCGCAATCGCTATCGGCCGCTGGTTGCTCACAGTTTTGATTTTCAGGAGGCCCCGGCTGCGCTGCGCTTTTTTCAAAGCGGTCAAAGCGTTGGCAAGGTGGTGCTGCAACTGTCAGTTTAGTTTTGCTATGGCCAAAAAAGCATCCAAAAAGAAGCAAAAGACCACTGGGCGTAAAAAAGCAGCGCTGAAAACGGACTCCAGCGAACAGCCGGCAGCCCAGCTGCCTCCCGGGCGCAGTTCTCGGGACATCGCATGGCCGGGTCTGCCGGATTTGGGTGATCTAAAGGGACTGGGACCCGGCCGGGTGCAGTGCTTGCAAGAGCATAATATCCATTCCGTTATCGATTTGGTGTATTACTTCCCGCGGCGGTATGTGGACCGTCGTTTTACCGATAGTGCCCTTTTACAGGCCGGCCTGGAAACTACATTGATTGTCGAGGTGTTAAATAAATTTATGGCTTATGGCCGGCGCTCGCGCCTGACCGTGCGCTGCCAAACCTTGCAGGGAGCTGGTATCAGCCTTGTTTTCTTCAAGGGGACTGCCTGGTTTCAGCATCAATTCGAACCCGGCGATACTTTGGTGATCTCGGGCAAACTGGATGATTATCGCGGTTTTCAAATGATTCATCCTGATTTCGAGAAGCTGGACGGGGATGAGGAACAGCAGCTGCTGCATGCCGGCGGAATTATTCCCATTTATCCCGGCAGTGACGCTTTACGGAAAAACCGGCTGGATTCCCGGGGACTGCGCCGCTTGATTCATCCCTTGTTAGAAACGGCCGACTGGCAGGCTCTGGACCCTTTGTCAGCAGCAGTCCGTAAGCAGTACGCCCTGCTGCCGTATCAGCAGGCCCTTAATGCGATCCATTTTCCGCAGTCAGATGATTTACGGTCACGGGCCCGTTGTAGTCTGGTTTTTGAGGAATTATATTTATACCTGCTCTTGCTCTATCATCGGGCCAGACTGCAAAGCGAAAAGCAGCGCGAACTCTGGCCGCTCGGTCAGGGGAACTCCATAGAGTGGCCCCGGTTGCAATCCCGGCTGTCCTTTCGTTTGACCGGGGAACAAGAGCGCGTGATTGCCAAATTGACGATGGATTGTGCCCGGAATCATCCCAATGCCTGGCTATTGCAAGGCGATGTCGGGTCGGGCAAGACTCTGGTCGCGCTGGGTCTGGCGCTCCACTTTATGGAGGCTGGTATCCAGACGGCCTTGATGGCTCCCACCGAGGTGCTGGCGCGTCAGCACTTTTTGACGATTACAAGTCTGCTCGGGTTTGAGTGGCAGCAGCGCATTGAACTACTCGCCGGCAAGGTGAGTGCCAAAAAAAGAACGGAAATCAGGGAACGTCTCCTGCAAGGGGAAATTTTACTACTAATCGGGACGCACAGCCTGCTCGAGGCCGATATTCAATTTCGAGCCATGGGTCTCGTAATCATCGATGAGCAGCACCGCTTTGGAGTCGAGCAGCGCGAAGCCCTGCGATCGAAAGGAAAGCAGCCGGACCTGCTTAGTATGACGGCCACGCCCATCCCGCGTTCCCTGTGCCTGACCGAATTTTCGGATCTGGAGCTGGTGACCCTGCGCGAAAAACCGGCCGGTCGGCAGCCGATTCAAACGATGTGGCTGCCAGATAGCCGTCGTTCGGGTCTGTATCAATCTATCCGCAACCATGTCGCCGGCGGCCGCCAGGGTTATATTGTGTATCCCCTGATTGATGAATCCGAAAAGATGGATTTGCGGGCCGCCAGCGATGCATTTGTGGAACTGCGGGATGTAGTTTTCCCGGAGCTGCGCCTTGCTCTTTTACATGGGCGCTTGAAATCCGATGAAAAGCAGAGTATTATGCAGGAGTTCCGTGCCGGTCAGCTGGATTTGTTGGTGACCACAACAGTCATTGAAGTGGGGGTGGATGTGCCCAATGCCACCATGATGATTATTGAACATGCGGAACGCTTTGGTATTTCACAGCTGCATCAATTGCGCGGGCGGGTAGGGCGCGGCACGGAACAAAGCTTTTGTGTACTCATGAGCGATGCCGTACATGCGGAGGCAGTCGAACGCCTGCAAGCTCTGGTGGACAGCGATGATGGATTTTATCTGGCAGAAGTGGATCTCAAAATGCGCGGACCGGGTGAGCTGTTGGGGCTGCGACAGCATGGGCTGCCGGCTTTGAAGCTGGCTGATTTGGTCAATGACAAGGAAATCATTGCCGATGTGTGGCAGGCTGTCCGACAGTTTCCCGAACCCAATCAGAATGCGGTGCGCATGATTCAAAGCCGCTTTGCGGAAGGGGTAGAAATTTTTGCGGCCTCTTGAAACAGGCGGCCAGGACAAGGTTGTGGGCTGCCGTATTCGATACTGTACGCGGCATTGCGTTGACATGCCAAAAGAGCGCGGCTCTTTGTTCGTGCTGCGATGATCCAGATGTATCGCTTGGGCCGCTGCAAGAGTATGAGTTCTTTACTATTTAAAAATCCCCGCCGCAGTTTGCCTGGATCTATTTTGGGGTCCATTTGCGGCGCTTTGACGGCCAGTCAGCAAATGCGGCGATGGTCTGCCGGCCTGATTCGAAAGCAATTTTATGGATTGCTGTGCTTGAGTACAACAATCTTGTGCATACAGCAATGTCAAAAGGTCGATCAGCAGTCCAAAAACTGGCAGCAATGCAGCGGCGGTCGCTATCATTATCCGTTACAGGGTAATGCCGGCTGTTTGATTCTGGTGCAGGATAAACTGCTTGTAGTGCGCGACAGAGAAAGTGGTCGTTGGGGTTTCCCGGCCGGCGGTCCGCAGGGCCAGGAAGGGATTGCCTGCACGGCTGTTCGGGAGACCTTTGAGGAGACCGGACTACGGGTCCAAAGTAGAGCGTTAATCGCCTTTTTACCGGCAAAGAATTTTTACTTGTTTGAATGTCGTCTGACTACTGGTGGACTGGATCTACCGGCAGCAGGAGAGAATAACAATCTGATGGTTCCGGAATTTTCACAAAACGAAATTCTGGCCATCCGTTTGATCGAGATTGACAGCTTAATAGCGGCAGATTGGCGTTTTCCCGAGCAGTGGAACCTGGTATTTGATTTGGTCCGGGCCCGGATCAAGGCCGGCCGGCAGACACCAGGCTCGGCTAAAAACAATGGCGGATCTTGACAGAACTATGAAAACATGTTAGTTCTGGATATGCTCGATTTGGATCCACATGTTCCGGCCATGGATTTTCTGCGTCAGCGGCTGACAGATCAGTCAGCCCTGGTTAGAGACTATTGGACTCAATTGCAAACTGGACAGGATCCCGAGCGCAGCACACATCAATTACGAGTTCATATCCGCCGCTTGCGTTCCAGCCTGCCTTTTTTGGAGCGCTTCTATGGGCGCTTTTATCCGCGCTACATCCGCAAGTCTCTTGGTCTGCAGGTGCGAGCAACAAACGAATTACGGGACCTGCAGGTAATGTTGCGAACGTTGGAAGACTTTTCCAGAGTGACTTTCCCCGGTCAGCCGCGTTTAGAGTGGGAAAATGACTATAAAAATGGGCCAAATAAAGCTGCGGTTTATGCGCCGACCGGAGGAGTCCGTAGCAGCTTGAATGTGCAAGAGCGGCCTCAATTTGATGATCTGGCCATTGAGGTGCGTGGCCGGACTCAGGACTGGCTGATCGAGATGCAGCATCATTTGCAAAGGACCCAAACCGAGCTGAATAGTGCCCTGTTCACTGATCCGCACCAAAAAAGCAGTGTAGTCAGCCATCTGGATGAGTTGTCGGCCTTGCTCCGCTTGCCGCCCCGCTATGACGGCCGTGTGACACTGGAGCAGTTTGGCCGCGACAGTATTCAGCAGCAATTCAGGCGGATTGAACCTCGTATCCAGCGTTTCGCCGAGCTGTTCAAAAAGCCGGTATGGCTGCATGACTTACGCATCGAATTCAAGAAGCTGCGCTATGTGACCGACCTTTTTGCCGGAGTACCGCTGGCACATGCGGATCGCCTGGTTACATTTGCGCGTAAATGCCAAAGCCGGCTGGGAGAGATCCATGATTGCGATATCATCACAGCCCGGCTGCAGGTTTTGACTGCGCTGCCGGCCGAAGGGCGCCAGTACTTCCATACCCGGCTGCTGGAAAAACGCAACCAGGCCTTGCAGAAACTAATTCGGCGCTTGATTAAAAATGGCTACGCTGCCCGGCTACGTGTCGATGCGGGCATGTCCGATGCCGAGATACAGGAGATAAAAAGCGCCGGATTTGATTTTCAATCCTGATCCGCAGACGCGATGGTGGCTTTGATGCCCGCCAGCATTTCGTCCACCTTGCCCAGATCCATGGGTAGAATCACCTGGCTATCGCGTGAGGCAACTCCGCCTAGTTTGCGCAGGAAATCCTCGGCCAGCCGCAGCTGCATGGCATGACTGCCGCCCTCTGTCTGCAACGCAGCCGCAATCTTGCGGATACCGGCAGCGGTCGCGTTGCCAATTGATAGAATTTCAGCTGCCCGGCCTTCGGCCTCATTGATCATACGAACTTTTTGGCCCTCGGATTTATTGATCAACTCCTGCTTGGTGCCTTCAGATTTATTGATTTGTGAACGCATGTGTCCCTCGGACTCGGCAATGCGGGCCCGTTTATCGCGCTCGGCAGTCATTTGCTGCTCCATCGCGATGAGCACATCACGGGAGGGCGATATGTTTTGAATTTCGTAACGCTTGATGTCAACACCCCAGTAATCTGCGGCCTGAGCCACGATTTTTACAATCTGCGCGTTCATGGCTTCGCGCTCCTCAAAGGTTTTATCCAGATCCATATGCCCAAAGGAGGCCCGCATGGTTGTCTGAGCCAGCTGAATTACGGCCTGGTGATAATTGTTGACATTGTAGGCGGCCTTGAAGGCATCCTTGACTTTCATGTAGATGATTCCGTCAACCTGCACCTGTACATTATCATTGGTAATGCAAATCTGGGTGGGTACATCAATGGCTTCTTCCTTGAGAGTCAACTGGTATGCTACCCGGTCAATGAAGGGGATCAGCATATGAAAGCCGGCCCCCCAGGTGCGTGAATAGCGGCCCAGCCGTTCGATAATGTACTCTGTCTGCGCTGGAACGATCCGAAACGAGCGGATCAGTTTGTAGGTAACATAGAGCCCTAAAAAGAAATAGATTAAAAATCCAAATGTTGCCAGTGTGCCTTCCATAATTATACCTGAAATTATTTATTAAATTCTATTATTTTTCGAGAGTTGATTATTTCAATTCTGCGGTTTATATTCCTGCATTCAGGCTTTTGCGCCTTTGCCTGCTGTCGTCGCGTCGGGTCCGATAGCCCCCATCACCTTGCTAAAACCCTCAAAAGCTCCCTGGATATTGGCTACGCTCAAGGGCACAACTGTGGTTTTCGAGGTCTGTACAATGTCGCCAAACTGACGAATATACTGTTCAGCAATGCGCAGCTGCTTGGCTTGCTTGCCACCGGGTTCGGCGATTGCGTCGGCGACCACCTTGAGCGCATTGGCCGTCGCATCGGCGACCAGCTCGATTTGACGCGCCTGGCCCTCGGCTTCATTTATGTAGCGCTGCTTTTCGCCTTCCGACATATTGATTGATTCCTGGCGCTCGCCTTCGGACAGGTTGATTGTATACTGCCGCTCCCCTTCGGAATGCAGGATTTCGGCCCGTTTCTCGCGCTCGGCCCGCATCTGCAGTTCCATAGCGTTGATCACAGTCTGGGGTGGGGTAATATTCTTGATTTCATAGCGGGTCACCTTGACGCCCCAGGGATCACTGGCGGAATCGACTGCCTTGACAATGGCATCGTTGATTGTTTCGCGCTCTTTGAAAGTCGCGTCCAGGTTCAGCTTTCCGATTTCGGAACGCATCGATGTCTGGGCCAGCTGGCTGGAAGCGAAGGCATAACGGTCGATACCATAGCTCGCCTTGCGCGCATCCATGACCCGGATATATAGCACGCCGTCCACCTCAACCTGCACGTTGTCTTTGGTAATGCAAATCTGGGGTGGCACATCAATGACCTGTTCTTTCATTGTGTGTTCGTAGGCGACCTGATCAATAATTGGAATCAAAAAGTGAAAGCCTGAATTCAATTCCTTATGAAACTTGCCCAGTCGTTCCTGGATATAGATGTGCTGGTGGGGGACAACAATGAATGTCCGGGTAATGATAATGATCGCCACAATCAGAAATGCAGCGCTCAGAAAGAAAATATAGCCCATGATTTGAATCTCTCACAAGTTCCGAGACAGTTCAGAACAGAATTTTAGCTTGCGGCCGGTTGACGACCCAGGCCCCAGTCAACGGCCACAGCCTGTGTGGCTGCTGACTGGTATGCAACCAAAAATCTGCCTGCGCCCGGTTTTTTTCCAAGTGCGGGTGTCGGCCGTCTGGCAGCTTGAACCCGCTTGCCAGAACACCGGCCAAACGAAAGCTTGCCTGTGAGCATACCACTCGATAGAGATCCATTCGCATTATATCACGACTGGTCGCAGGTCGCTGCCAGTGATAAACGGATTGCCGAACCGACTGCCATTGCTCTGGCAACCAGTGATTCCGCAGGGATGCCGTCTGTGCGAATGGTTCTATTAAAAGAGGTCAGTGTGGGTGGTTTTGTTTTTTACACCAATCTAAATAGCGCCAAGGCCGCCGATCTAAAAGCGAATCCCCAGGCGGCCTTTTGCCAGCACTGGATGCCGCTCGAACGCCAAATTCGAGTCCAGGGCCGGGTTGAAGCGGTCTCCGATGGTGAGGCGGACGCCTATTTTAACAGCCGCGACCGCATGAGCCGTATTGGAGCCTGGGCCTCGCATCAAAGCAGCGTTATGCCGGATGCCTGGGCGCTCGAAAAAAATGTGGCCAAAGAAACGGCCCGCTTTGCCGTTGAACCCCTGGTCCGTCCGCCCCACTGGTCGGGTTTTCGGATTGTGCCATCCGTAATCGAATTCTGGATTGCAAAGCCCTTTCGGCTGCATGACCGCGTGCGCTTTCAACGCACAGCTGAAAATGGCTGGCAGGCGGAACGCTTGTTTCCTTGAATCAAGAAAACCCGCCTGTTTCAGCGCACGGTGCCACCACGTTCTGCGCTGAGCGGCGCCTGGCCGCCCCTGAAAAGCTGCGCTTTTTTTCGCGCTGCGTTAGTTATCGCTGCCTTTCAAAGTCCTGGAACCGGGCGGCAAGCCGAGTTGCCCCAGCAGCTGGTTAAAATCGGCTGGTGCATCGGATCCGACCGGGTTTGCCATGGCCAGCCTCAGGATTGCGGCAAAGAAGGCGGCTGCCAGGGCGACATCCTGGCCATGCAGGTAGACCGGCAGGATACGGACTTCAAATGTGTATTTGTCCGTGTTCTGGTTGAGCATATTCTTTAAATTAAAGTTACAATACTTGCTGATTTCAAAGCGCTGACAGGATTCCAGCGCAGCAGACCACTCCAGGCGGCTGAATTCCACCGATTGCAGCCAGGTATAAAAATCCAGCGGCCAATTTCCCAGGCGGCGGCAGTGCGGATTCGTTTGGACAAATTCAAGCAGGTCGTCACTGGATTGCCACAGGATGCGGCTTAAAGCAGCGATGGCAGCTGCAGACTCGAGCGGCCGGGCATCAAAGTGAATATGGGTGGCGCCTTCCCGGGGGATACCAAAGCCAAGTTCCCGGGCAATCCGTAAAATGGACTCAATCCTGGCAGCGTGATCGCTTTCGATCGGCGGCAGGATCAATTCGCAGGGCCGTTCCCTTTCGCCCGGTAGCGGGGCTGCAATCGCGATTGGGGCACCGCTGTGATCAGCAACCCGGATCATTCCGGCGGGACTAATTTCCAGGCGGCTGCCAAAAAGAACTGCTATGGGTCTCAAGACATGCTCCAGCGGGTCAGCGGCATCACATTGCTGGACGATTAGCTGGACCAGGCGGGCATCATCACTGACGATCCGGTACCAGCCCTTTTTGGGAGGAGACGTCTTGTCAAAATCAGCCTGCAAAGTCAGGTCATCGACACATTGAGCGATCAGCCTTCCTTCAGCATCCAGCACTGCAAAACCCGGCGTAACATTGTGGAATACCGGATTGCCGGTTACCTTGCTGGGCTCCACCTGGGGATGAAAGAAACGGCGCACAGTGCCAGAATGTTCAGCGGCGATTGCTGCGGCCAGGTCCAGGCGGCTTTTCCCCGGCGGTGCCGTTAATTCAATTTCAACTCCGATTTTCCAGTTGATAGAATTTGCACTCACCCGGCTTTATTCTGCGCGGGCGTCATTCAGATCCTGGTTGATATCGGTTTCTTTGCCTTCCATGATCCAGCGGCCAATTTTCAGCTTGGCCTCCCAGGCCGTCGAAAACCCCCAGAAACGGGCCAGGTCTGCAGCATCGTCATAGGAATACTCACTATCGCTGTACACCCTGAAATGGCGTTATTCCAGAGCATTATCAATTTGCTCCGGTTTGCCGTTCAGGATCAAGCGGCCCATCTTCAGTTTGGCATCCCAGGGTGATTCCAGGCCCCATAATTGAGCCAGGGACTCGGCGTCCTCATAAGAGTACTGGCTGTCGCTATAGGCCCGGAACTGACGGGATTCCAGAATTCTTTCAATACTGGCTGACTGGCCGTTCAGGATCATACTGCCCATTTTCAGCTTGGCATCCCAGGGAGCAGCCAGGCCCCATAGCTGGGCCAGGATTTCGGCATCATCATATGTATATTTACTGTTGCTATAGGCTCCGATTTGCTTTTGTGCCAGGCTTTCCGTCACTGCGGTCTGGTTTTGGGAGGGTTCGGCCTGCAGCGATTGCAGGGCCTGGGGACCCAATTGGCCTGCAAAAGCAGCAGCGGCTGCCAGGCTGAATGTAATCGTATTTTTTTTCTGCATGCAAACTCCGGGAATGGTACGGTCCTGATGAAACAAGCGAAACCAGGCGGCGCAGTCAATAGAATTTTTGCTGCTGACTATGTAAAACCCGGGATAAATCATTGACTTTGCTGGCAAATGTGATCCCGATCGGAACCCCGGTTAATCAGAACGGCCCTGGACCCTGTGAATCTGATTGTGATCATGCCGCTATGGCAGGGTGGCCAGCATTGCCGCCCCTGGTTTTGATTTTCAGCAATTAACTTCGGGAGTGGTTCAGATGGGCAGTCCTTATCGCAGTTGGTATTCGCCGGAGAAAAACAGGCCGATGTCCGGTGTGACGCCATAGTTCAGGAAGTTCTCGATGACCGCGAATTGCAGCCGGTAATTTTGATCCATTTTCAAACGCCCGCCGAGTGCAATCTGGTGACCAGGCCGGCTTAGTTCGCCAAAGTTGTGCGTGGGTGGACTGAAATACAGATATTCAGCGAACAAGGTCAGGTCGGCATCCTGTTCAAAATCAAGGCCGGTCCGCCATGTCCATTGGTAGCGGGGCAGTTTGAAAAACCGGTAGTGAATCTCGCCAAAGTGAGTCAGGGATGTTCCGACCCAGGTCTTGATCTGCCGATTCCATTGTTGTCGGGCAGCTAGCGATGCCGTCGCATCCAGGCCCGGCGCGCCAATCAATTCGCCACCATGTGCCGGAATTTTGGCTTCCAGACCCAGGTGCAGGCTGCGCCAAAATCCGTTACCCTGCCACAGCACGACCTGGGTGAACAAACGCGGATCGCCCCAGCCGCTGCGCTCACCTCCGGCTGCCGGCACCTCTAAAACGTCAGCCAGTCGGCCCTGGTTAAGCCACAACAGGCGATCATCAATATCAAAAGGCAGTGACTCGTCATTTGATACATGCGGGTAACGGCGCGGTAGCAGGCGACGGTAATAGCTTTCTCCAAAAGTGCGGTCAAAGAGGGGGTAGATGGGACCGTATGGCTCGTAACTCACATTGAACGTATTTTGCTGGTAACGGGTGCGCTGACTTTGACCAACCCGACTTGCATCATGAAAAGCTTCGATCTGGTTGTCAAAACTGCCGCCCCCCTGGCTGACAAAGGAAAAGTGCAGCCCCAGTTGCCAGCGGTCACTGAGGGCATAGCGGTAGCTACCGCCCAGCTGGATTTCTTCGCCATCGATCAGGAAACGCTCGTCCTGGATGGACCAGACATTGACCCAGCTCAGACTGGAGCGCAGAGCTGACTGGCCTTTTTCAAGATAGTCTTCATTGCGGGGCACAGAAAGAGGCCGGATCAACTGGAAATTGGCCCCGTAGGCATAGTTCAATTCTTCGCTTTGCAGGGGCAGAATAGCGATCCAAAGCAGGCTTACGGGCCAAATCCAGTCGACAGTGCGTCTCGCTGCCATGGCCAATTCTGGCCCCCGACCGGTGATTTTGGCAAGCCCTATTTCGTTCGGATCTCGAATCGACTGGTGAAAAGCTATAGCCTGATTGGCATTCTTTTAGAAGCCAAATTTAACGCCATAGGCCACAAAGTTGCTGCCGCAGGTGGGCGGACAAAAGGTGCCATAAATACCCGACCGGTGATGCAGGCGCAAAAAGGCGCGCGCCCGGTGGCTGTCAAAACCATGCAGACCCATCTCCAGCTCGACAACCAGGTAGTTGAGCAAATTGCGCGAGTCCTCTTCTTCAGTCACATTCGGGTGAAATACAGTGCGACGCTGGTTTTCCATGTCCGGGTTGCGCGTGGCCAGAGACAGACCTTCGCCAAACCCGAAACTGAGTGGCAGTCCCTGGAATGGATCGCCCCAACGGGCAATCAGAACGGCATTGTATTCCATATGGCGTTGGCGGCCGCTGTGACGCACGACCTGTCCTTCGCCCTCCAAAGGTACGCTCAGCAGGGTGTAGGGAATATCACGATTCAGGGCCAGCACATCGATGAAGGAATTCTTGAATCTGGTGTTCGCGTTCAGTAATATCTGGCCGAAATCTGTGTCGCTATATTGTCCGCGGTACCAGATTACATCCCAGCCGCGCAGAGGGGCCTGCAGCTCCTTCTGCTCGCCGGATTTATACAGCAGTTCCGTGCGAATCGGCGCGGCGGAAGCTGGCCCGGGGTTTAAAACAGTTTTGTCTGCCGATATTTCCCTGGCAGTGGCCAGTGGTCGGGCCTCGCGTGCACTCGGTTGCGCGGCCGGCACAAGCATCCATCCGGTGCAAAAAGCAAGTATTATTGAAGAGTGTCTTGTTCCCATCGGACCCGGTAACTAGTCGACGATGGGCCGGCGTTTTTAGTTCGATCAAAACAAATAGCAGCTTTGATGGAAACGGCTGCCAGGGAAACCGCCGGCCGCAAAAGATCCAATCCAGAGTCTTGCCAAAAACACCTTGACATTCGCATTCCGTCGGCCGACACTTCGTGCGGACAGGTTCGTAGAAGGGCGGACAGCCCGCTTTCAGATCGGGTTCTTCGGAATCCCTTGAAAAAAAAACACAGGAAGTACGCATGAAATCTATCTTAAGGTTGAATTCCACCGGCCACGGTGCCGTAACACGCAGTTTGAAGGCTATTGCCGGCTGCCTGCTTTGCCTGGTATTTTTGCCGACATTGCTGGGTGCCGAATCATTGAGTTCTACGGCTCAAAAAGCTGGTCGGGGACCGGTGCAGGCCGGAATGGGTGGCGGCGATTCGGATGCCGGCAGCCTGGTGATCGGGGCCGAGGTCTACGCGGGATATTTGGCGGTCAGTCCCAAAGTGGATTCGCTGTCAAAATCAGTGACCCGGGCCGACAGTTTTGATCAGATTAACCGTTACGGTTATTCTTTTTTTGTCACCACGTCACCGGAACCCTTGACTTCGTTCATGTTCTTTGCGCCAATCTTCAGTCTGTCGGATTACTCCGCCACTGACAAGAGCCGGGTGTTGGAGGCCAATTCAGGCGAGTTGGGAGCCGGCCTGTATTTTAATACCGGCGATCTGAATCGCGGCCGGGTGGGTTGGTATCTTGGCTTCCTGGTCCATGGCACGGCCACCAAATTAAAAGGCGACTTTCAATACGGCAGCGATAGCTGGTACACCAGTTATATCTATGCCGACACTCTGGCGGGCGGGAATTCCGGTTATGACCATCCGGATATGCTGTATCTGTCGCGGGATCACGCCGATACCCTGGAAGATGATCAAGAAACCACCTACCTGCTCTACAAGCTGGGCGCCTTGAGCAAGGATCAATATAGCATGCTTGATTTGTACACCTACGCGCGTCCGGATGACCTGCCCAAATTGCTGCTCCTGCAGGCGGCGGGTGTACCGGTGGCCAATATTCACAAGTACTATGTTTTTCGAAATGAAGAGAATCGAAAATCCGGTCTATTTACCGGCGCCGGCACAGCGGCCGAATGGGGTTACCAGGGGGACTGGTTCTTTTTCAAGCACAAACTGGTGTTTCCCTACAAAATGACTTCGAGCAAGGGCAAGTTGTATGCTGAAAGCCAAACCTTGTCAATGGGTGTCTTTTATCAGTTTTGATTTGAGGCCGGCCCTGCCTGGCATTTATTTTCAGAAGTCGTCCCCAGGTAGCCTCTGAATCGATCCGGGTCGCTGCGCCTGGCTGGCCGGTCAGCCGCCACAGTCGTCCAGGCCCGGGTTTGCTAAAAATCCGGGCGGTCAAAACAGGATTGGCTGGTGCCTGCGATTTGCATGGGCCAACGAAGGTAGCTGTCGGCTTGCGCCTGCAGCCGATGGAAAAATACCTCAGGTCCCGGACGAGCGGGCGCGGATCCAGTCGCGAATCAGAAAAAACGCCAGAGCGATCGCCGGGCCGCCATGCAGCACCAGATCAAGCCAGTCCAGGGGCTCGCCAAAGGTGCCGTCCAGGATGCGGTGGTACTGCTTTACCAGATGCGGTTCCGGATAAAAGGGAGCTAGACCCAGCAAGATGCTGCCAAAGATGAGTCCGCTGTA
>JAGRNA010000287.1 GCA_020441005.1 Leptospiraceae bacterium | reverse complement strand
AAGGACACGTCATTGACGAGACAGACCCGGACCAGGCAGTTGCAAATTACCTGGCCGGTCTATAAAACCAGCCAGTCCTCAAGGTCGCGGGAGTTGCTGTAGTGCATTGAAGTACTGCATCACGCGAATCAGCATAAAGTCGGGCTTGAGGGGATCTTTGGCATGCTGCTTGATATAATCTTCAGCAGCCTTGTTCTCCCCGACCTTGCCTTTCAAGCGCTCTGCCCAGGCCTGGCGCCGCGGATCGGTTTCACGCTCATCCAGTTCCGGCAGGTGTTTCCACATGTCTTCTTCTCGATAACGGGCCGGAAAGGCTCCATCGACTTCCGGTGACACCTGCACATCCGGCATCACTCCATACACCTGAATGGTATAACCGCGTGGCGCATAATAGCGCGCGATGGTGTATTTTAATCGGACCGGAGAAATCGGATGGATCGACTGCACCGTCGCCTTGCCAAAGCTGCGCTCTCCGAGCACCAGCGCGGCGTTGTGATCCATCAGGGCCGAGGCCACAATTTCACTGGCCGAGGCGGATCCAGCATTGATTAAAACAATAATCGGCAGTCCGCTAATAACCGCCGGGCGCGACGTGCGTTTCACCCGGTTCTCGGCGCCGCGCACCTGAACCACCGGCAAATTGGCCGCTAAAAAGAGATCACTCAGGTCGATGGCTTCCTGCAGATAACCGCCCGGATTGCTGCGCAGATCCAGGATTAGACCGTCCAGTTTGCCCCCGGCCTCATTCTTCAGATCTTCATAATATTGCACGACCAGCTCGGAGGGCGGCGTATCCTTGTATAGAAAAGAGGTTACCCTGATGAGGCCAATCTTGCGATTGCCCATAATGGTCTTGCCGTAGTCTTTAGCGCTGTAGAGCCGGCTGGTGACGGCTTTCTGTTCAATCACACCGCGCACAATCGGAATCACAACATTACTGAGGCCACTCTCGCGTTCGACTTCCAGTTTCACTACGGTATCCTTGGGACCCTTGATCATTTTGACCACTTCGGATAGCGGGAGATTTTCGGTCGCGACAGTATCCACCTTGCGGATAATGTCTCCGGCGCGCAAACCGGCTTTCAGCGCCGGCGAGCCCAATAAGGGCGATTCCACAACTACATCGTACTGATTACCGCCGCGCAACAAGGCGCCAATTCCCTCAAAGGTGCTGTCTTCTGCCTTCGAGCGCATCCGCTCCCAATCACCGGGATCAATGATAGAGGAATGCGGGTCGATGGCCTGTAAAAAACCGTTGGTGGCGGCGAAATAGACGTGCTGCATCCCAAAGGGATCGTCGGCATAGGGATCCGGTCCTTTATGGCTGTCTGGCAGATGAGAGTATTTTTCCTGATTCAGCTCGATCCAGCGCACAATCCGTTTGAAGTCTTCATGGCCAAAGTCGATTTTCTTCCAGGCCTGCTGATTAAAATCCTGGATTTGCTTGTCGCGCTGGCGCCGTTTTTCTACTTCGGCTCGTTGTTCCTGCAAGCTCATCTTGCTGTAGAGCGCTTTCTCTTTTTCTTTGAGGTCCTGCGACTTCTTTTCCCAACTGTCATAATCCTGCACAAAAATGACGTACGGATCATTGGCCGATATACTGATCGCCCGACCAGGGATCACCCATTCCGGCCCCAATAATTCGGCTTGCTTGCTATAGAATTCCCGGTTCATCAGGGTCAGCGACCAGGGCAGTACGCGCAGAGCGGCCTCGGCAGCGCCGATGTAGCTTTGCTTTTGATTGATATTGCGGGTATCGTAGTAGTTACCCAGCACAAAACGGACTACTTTTTCAAAATTGTCGCCGTCGAAATCGCGCGGCACATGCGGCGTTTCGGCCTGATTACAGCCACAAAAGGAAATGTAAAAGATAATGAAAAACAGGCCCAGGAGGCGGGGCGATTTGAGCATCCAGCTCCAGTTCAGATGGAGGCGGCGGTGTGGTTTGATAGTACTTGCGATACGTTGCATGGATAGTTTGATGGGCCCGAATGGGAAATCTCGTTTATAAAAGCACATGCCGATACGCTCTTTTGGTGTCCATTTTTTTTATCACAGCGCCTGGACAGGGCTGCCAGGCAACTTGTTCAACGGACTTCAAAAAAAGATCCGTGCTGGATATCTACGATGAAGCGGTAAATCTATATTATAAGACGCCGCGCGATCCCGAGACGGCAGCAGCATTATTGAAACAGGCTTGTGCCTGTCATCCTGACCGCCAGGATACCAGCTGCTACAATTATGGCGTCATTCTGGAACTGGAAGAACAATACGATGCGGCCCGATCCGCCTATAAACAGGCCTGGACCCGGCGCCCGGAAACCGCCTATGAACTGGCTCTACAACGGCTGGATGCCAATGTGCACACTCCAGATGCCAGGCAAAAGCAGATCCAGCTCTTGATCGCTGCCTGTCAAAAACCGGCCAATTCTGCGGCTGCGGCTCGCCAAATGCAGTCACTGTTGCAAACGACGCCTCTGGCCGATCGACCCACGCGCTCTGTCATCGATCAGCCGTATTTTCGGGACTGCCTGGCAGGGCATCCGGAATACCGGCATTGGCTGGCCCAACTGCCGGCTGATCAGTGGACACCGGCCGAGTTCAGACAACAATGGGTTCAAGGTCGTTCCGATCCGCATCCGTTCAACGGCTTGTTAGACATCCAGCTTTACCTGAAAGGCCAGCTTTTTAGCCAGCCCTCTAGTCGGGCAATTACCCAAAGCTGGCAAAAACTGGTCCAGTTTGGCCGGCAGGGGCAGGCTGGTGCTGCCGCAGAGCAACTGCGCCAGTTATTTAACCAGCTCGATAGCGCAGCCGCCCGCGACGCCAGTTTGCACACCCGCACACGCGCAATCAAACGCGCCATCGCTCTTTTGGTCGAGCAGGAGGACTGGTTCGCACCGGTTCGCGCGCACATGGCTATCCAAAAGCTGATCCAGCCCGTCTTGCAGTAAACCGGCAAACACCACGCAAGTATGGAAATCAAACCAGGGATCGCGAACGCAGCTGCCGGCCAAAAACCTGGCCAACAGCAAGCCCTCCTGCACTACGCACATTGCTCGATCCATCTGCCTGATCGGGTATTACTACATGATTTTTCCTTTGCCATTCCCGAGGGCGCTCGTTCCGTGATCACCGGCAAATCCGGCAGCGGCAAGTCAACCATCCTGCGATCGATCATCGGCCTGATACTCACGCAGAACGAGGCGGCCCGCATTCAATTGCGTTCGCTGGTATTGCGTCCGGACACAGTCAGCCAATTTCGACAGCAGATCGCTTACGTCCCCCAGGAGCTGCTGGAACACGGTAGTGTGCAAGCGGTACTCGATCGTCCCTTCCGCTTCAAGTGTAACCAAACCAAAAGACCCGACCGGCGCCTGGTTTTGGATCATTTGGCGGCTCTGGCCTTGCGTCCTCAAATCCTGAACCAAAGCTTCAGCGCACTCTCAGGGGGCGAAAAAAGGCGCGTCGCAATATTGGTGGCGGCGCTGCTGGATCGTCCCCTTTGGCTGATCGATGAACCCCTGAACGGTCTCGATCCGGAAAGCCGCG
>JAGRNA010000286.1 GCA_020441005.1 Leptospiraceae bacterium | reverse complement strand
CAAAGCGCCAACATACGCCCGCTGCCCCTGGTAACGGGCCGCCATGCTTTCCAGGCGCGCCACCCGCATATTCGTATAGGGATGGCTCATTAGATACTCGCTCAGGATCTGTTTTGTATCCAAAGTCTCGTCAACCATTTGGTGATCATCCAGCTTCTGCATCACTCGGTCGGCCGCCGCTGGATCGTAATTTTCAACAACTAAAAGATCAAAACCGTAGCGGTCAGCGGCGCTTTCCTGATTTTTGCTGAAACTGCTGCGCAAAAGCAAACCGACTGCCAGATCGGCCAGCTCACCGAGACTGCGGCTGCCTGGAATGGTGTTCGTATTAAGGGGGATGAAAAATGAATGCATTTTACTGGCTATTTTGCTTAATTGGCCATACGAATGAAAGTTGTAACGGGAAAAAATCGCATTCGTATGCACAGAGCGACTGGGTGCGCCTGTCAAAAACTGCGGGTCATAGCTGGATTGAGTATCCTGCTTGGCTCTACGGCTTGCTGGTCCAATCCTTTCTTTTCGGATCTGCTGGATGCCACCCAGGAGAGTCAAAACAATTCTACCAGTCTATTGCTGCTAGCGTGGCTCGCTCCCAACCCATCCGAAACTCTGCATGTTACAGCTTCTGCCAGTCAGGTGTTGATGGCCGAGCAGGCTACGTTTCAGGCAACCAATGGCACGGCGCCGTACAGCTTTCGTATTCAAAGCGGGGCCGGTTCCATTGACGCCAATGGTATCTACACAGCCGGCGCGGTATTGGGCAGTCAGACCATTTTGGTAACGGATGCCAACAGCCTGTCGGGCACGGCTACGATCTCGGTTTTTGGCGGTCAGGGCAATGGGACCTTCCAAAATACCGATGGCAGTGTGAACTACAACTCGCCGACCCAGCCGGAAAGGATTAACGCTGGTGACTTCAACCAGGATGGAGCTATCGACATTGCGATCGGCACAAATGGCGGCGCTACTCAATACGTTTATATTTTTCAGGGCAATGGTGACGGCACTTTCTCGGGTGGGATCACTAACACACTCAGCAGTTCGGCACGCGGCATTGAGATCATTGATGTAAACGGCGACTCCAAACTGGATGTCATTACCGGAGAACAGGATGGCACTGATCACTTCGCGGTTCTGATTGGCAACGGCGACTTGACCCTGCAAGGCCGCACTGATTACGCTGCCCCGGCCAGTATCCAGGATCTGGTTACGGCTGATTTTGATAATGACGGCAAGGTTGACCTGGTATCCTGCGGCACCGATGACAGTCTCAGCTTCCACAAAGGCACCGGGGACGGCACTTTTAGCGCATATGTATCCACCGGAGCGATCAACAATCCCTTTCATGTATCGGCCGCGGATCTAAACCTGGACGGCAACATGGATGCCATTACTTCCAACTACTCCGGGGCTCCGTCCACAAATGCGGGCGTTTCTGTCTTTCTCGGCAATGGCGACGGTACGTTTCAAAACCCGGTCGAATATGCCACCAACACCAATAGTCATTCAGTCAAGGTGGCCGATTTTAACAACGACGGTATCCTGGACCTGGTTTCAGCGAACCGGGGGGCGGCCAGTATCAGCACGTTGCTCGGCAACGGCGACGGCACTTTTCAGACTGCGGTGGACACAGCCGTAGGCGCCAGCCCCTTTGACATGGCGCCTTGCGACCTGAACGGTGACGGTCGAATGGATCTGGCTGTGGCTAGCGAAGGAGCCAGTCAGGTTTCAATTTTATTTGGCAACAATGATGGCACCTTTGCCGCCCAAACACCTTTCAGCGCTCCCGGCGGCCCCAAGGAGATCATCTGCCGTGACCTAAACAACGACCAAAAAATGGATATCGCCACGCCAACTGTGAATTCCCACCGTTTTCGGGTTTATTTGGGCAATTAGACCGAAGCGACGGCAGGGCTGTATTGCCACAATTCGATTAGAAAAGCCGGATCCATGATCGACTGGATCAATCAATTCCGTTAAAATCGTCTGGAAACTCCCGGTCCTGGCGCGTGATTCGACGCTTGTAATTCAAAGCGCCAACATACGCCCGCTGCCCCTGGTAACGGGCCGCCATGCTTTCCAGGCGCGCCACCCGCATATTCGTATAGGGATGGCTCATTAGATACTCGCTCAGGATCTGTTTTGTATCCAAAGTCTCGTCAACCGGTTGGTGATCATCCAGCTTCTGCATCACTCGGGCGGCCGCCGCTGGATCGTAATTTTCAACAACTAAAAGATCAAAACCGTAGCGGTCAGCAGCGCTTTCCTGATTTTTGCTGAAACTGCTGCGCAAAAGCAAACCGACTGCCAGATCGGCCAGCTCACCGAGACTGCGGCTGCCGGTTTTCCGGGCCAGGAGTTGAAAGCGCACTCCGTCCATACAATGCGACAATTCGACATGGCCCATCTCATGACCCAGAATGGACACCAGCTCGGCCTCGGATTCAATCGTCGCCAGCATACCTTCGGTAATAAATAGCACTCCGCCGGGCATCGCCCATGCATTGGCATAGGGCTGCGGCAAAACATAGATGGTATAGGTAAAACCCTTGCGGTTATTGCGGCTGATATGTTCAAGCAGCCGCTGCACATACCGGCCACGGCTTGTGTGTTGATCCTTGTAGGCTGCGTAGCGCAGCCGAATCGCATCACCCAGCTCTTTTTCATCCAGGTTATCAATCGGTAAAACTCTCGTCAGCGTGCGATCGACAGTTTTGATGGGGCGGCCGATCAATTCAAAGATGGGCGCCGCCGTGGGCGGATAGCTTTGTCTGCGGGCTGTTACCAGGAAATAGCCCAGGCCAGCCCCGCAGAACAGTAGTCCAAACAAAACAAGCAGCCTGGTTTTCATGAGTCCAACCGCTCACTGATTTCTTTGGCAAAGCGGGCCTGGTAGCGCGTATAGATCAGGTGCATCAAGATCATCAAAGCGCCGACACCTAAAAAGACGATTGCGCGCAAGATCATCGATGACTGCTGCAAATCCCAGAAGACCAGTCGGACGAGACAGATCAGCATGGCCGCCAGGGAACTGTAGCGAAAATGCTCTTCGCCTAGATAGAGACCGATGCTGAATACGATAAATACCTCGACCATCCAAAGCAGCGTCAGAATCGAGCTATCAAAGCTCCAGTACAGAAACAGGGCGACGGCCAGATAAAAAGGATAAAAAACAAAGCTATGGTGCCGGGCCTGCAAGGTTTGCCAAACACCCGCCAGACTGCGGTCCAGCCAGTTGTTCGCCGGCTCACTACCGCCGCGCATAATTGTGCTCAGGACAATATAGGTCAGCTGAGCGCCAATTGCGGCCAGCCCGCCGAGCCACTGCTGATCGGCCCAAAAAACCGAGGGAGTCGCATTGGCGCTGGAAATCACACTGGTGTGAATCACAGACAGCCAGAAATAAACGGTGGCATGCAGGCGCATCCGAGCCAGTACAGGCCAGCTGCGGCTGATGAAAAACAACCCCAGCGCCAGCAGCGCCCAAAGGACCGGCAGCCAGAAATTCGAGCTTTCCAGCGCAATACCGATCGTGATCATTACCAGGACCAGCTCCCAAAAAAGCGGTACCACTGCATTCATAAGCCGGCTGCCCGGACGCGCCTTGCCCCCGCTCAGGGCCCAATACGTAAAAACCAGAGCCGCCAAAACCTGAATTAACAGCCGCAGCCGCAGCGGGCCCACCAAAAGCTCGGACTGCAGATGAATAAACAAATGCTGCACCAAAAAGAGCCCGACCAGCCCGAGCGCCCAGAACTGCCACACCTCGCGCGCCAGCCAGGCTCCGCTCCAGCGCGCTGCCGGGGTGGATTCGGCTGCATCCGCCACTGGATAGCGGCCGGCAGCCAGATAAAACAGCTCCAGAACCAACAAGGACAGCAGCAAAAAGAGCACCGCCGGTAAAAGATCCGAATACGGACTGGCTGTTTCCTGCAGATGCCAGGTTACTTGCAGAGCCAAAAGAGCGCCACTGACAAGGGCCTGCCAGCGGGCTGCCGCCCGATTGCTTTTATAGGCGGCGAGCAGCAGGGCCGCCGTCAGTAAAAACAGCAAAACGGCACCGCTCATCAGATTGAATAATGGATCAGAACCGCTATGATTGTAGATAAAAACGGCATAGATGGTCGGCAGAAAAGGAATCGCTCCCAACAGCAATCCTGGCCAGGCAAGCAGGTGTCGCAATAAGAGCAAAACCAGGGCGATGCCCACAGCAGGAGCCAGATAGAACACGTCCCCCTCTAAAAGCGGAATCACGGCAAATAAACTCAGCATGACGCCGCTAAAGAAGCCGGACAAGGACCAATGCCGGCCTGTGTCACGGTCCCTGTTGCCCTGGTAAAACAATGCATCAATACTGGCCGCCGGCTGGCGGTGCCAGAGGTTGTAGCCCGGCAGTACCATGGTGACTCCCAGCATCACGAGCGCCATCAACGCATGATAGCCACGTTCTAAACCGGCATCACTAGCGACCATAAGCACGATCAAAAACAACGCAAACACTAGCCAGCAGCCAAAAAGCAGCCCCACTCCAATACGGCGGAGTAACTCCTCTGTCTCCAGAAAAGCCGCCAGCACAAAAGGCAGCAGAATCAGCGCAATGAGTAGCAGTATCTGCAGCCCGTCCCAATCCCACCGGCCTAGACTGATGGCCGCCAAAAGGGCAATGGCCAGCGAAACAAGTGTATCGACCTGGTACAGCCACCGAATCTGCAAGACCCGCGCCCGGCGCGCCCACCCAAAAACCGCGATAGCCAGACCAAATAGGACCAGGGTATTATAACGCGATCCGGTGGTAAACATGGCGTAACCGGCGCCGGCGACAGCCCAGCTGATACAATGAGCGAGGAAGGGCCAGCCCTGCAGCCTGGCGCTGGCGTACAGCTTGCGGTAATGCAGCAACAGGGCCGCAGCGCTGACCAGGCTGGTAGAGGCGATGCCGATCCAGCGAAGCAGCTGGCGCCCGTCTGCATCGGTATCCAAATGATGATAATACCAACCGTAAAAGGAAATCGCACATAAGAAAGAAAGCACGCTTTGCAGCAGGTGATACTCCCATTTAGCGCGCCAGGCCAGCAGCACGGCAAAAAAGCTGACCGTACCGACCAGGCTCATGGCCAGCGCCGAGCGGGGCAACAGCAGCAGCGCTAGCAAACTCAATATTGTATGCAGACTGGCGAAGCTCTGCCGGACTGCGAACCAGGCTAGCAGCATATTGCCCAACACTCCGAAAGCAACCAGCAACATCCCAAGTGTTTCATTGTGTATCCATTGCAGCCCCGGTACACGCACCGCACCGACACAGGCAATTAATAGCACCGCGCCGGCGGCGCTGCGCAGCCATTGGGCAATGCGACGCCAGTGTGCCTTACGGCTCATCCAGACAGAAAGCCCAAACAGAGTCAGACTGATGGCCACAATTAGCGTAAAACGAAACACCGGCCCGATTTTAAGCGCCGCGTACAATCCCAGAAAGGCCACCCCGGCCACCAGGATCACGCTGCCCAATATGCCGGTCCAGTTATCCGACAGTCTCTTTTCCCAAATCTGCCAAAAGCCCGGCGCGGACCGTGCATGTTCGTTCGAGCGCACAACAGCAGCGCTTTGACTCTCAGCGTGGGCGACTGCTGCCGGACGACGGGCCGCTGCCGGTGGGCGGTCCGGCACAACAGCGGCCGATTCCAGGACCCGGTCCAGTTGCCTGGCGGGTTCTCTTAGCCGCTCGGCTGGTCTGGTGCCAGCTGCCTGGACAACAGGGGGCGCTGGTTCTCCACTCTGCGCTGCCTTGCTGCGGATGCGGACCACATCCTGCTCCATGACACTATGCGCATGCTGCAAAGCTGCCAGCTGCGCTTCCAGGCGGCGGGCCCGGCCGGCAACACTGGCCAGCCAGATCAGCAAAATAAAACTCAATATTCCGCTAATAGCTGCAACAAATATAGAAAATGCTAATAATACTTCAGTCATGGCTCAGACTTCTTACTTTGTCTGACCACTTTTTGCTGTAAAGCGAATCTAAGCAGGCCGGCCCAGGTAAAAAGCGCTACTGCGAGTCCGCTAACGATCACAGTCCGAAGAGCCCGCCGCAATGACCGCCTTGCACTAGATCTGAACCAATAGATATTTATAACGCGCCTGGGCGGCTTTTTTGCCTTCGGCGGTCAAAAAATCGCAAATAAACTTGAGCTCATTGCCAGCTTTGGACTTCAAGCGGGCCTGAGCCACTACCGTATCGGTCTTGACCGGTCGCAGATAGCGGATGCTGGCATTCATGGTCACCATGCGCTGCCCCTTTTTTTCCAGATGAAAGGCCGCCATCAAGGCAGTCATGGTATCACCAACCGTAAAGTAGGCTCCGCCATGCAGCAGGCCGTGTAAGGCCCGGTTCTCCTGGCCGTAGGGAATTAGAGCCTCCGCCTTTTGCCCATCCACAGCAGTGAGCCGCATACCAGTCGCGCCCGGATGGGCCTGCTCAATCAGGTTTTGACTCTGGCGCAGAAAATCATCATCATCCAGTAACGTAAAAATGTCGGTATCAACAGCATCAATCAACAGTTCCAGTTTTGCTTTTACATCCATTTTAGTACCCCGCACCTGTATATTTACTTCCGGCAGCAGTTCAAGCAAAGATCACTGACTGCCAAAATCTGCTGCTTGGCCTGGATGGCGCCTGCCGGCCGAGGGGAAACCCGCCTG
>JAGRNA010000052.1 GCA_020441005.1 Leptospiraceae bacterium | reverse complement strand
TCTCGAAGTGCACCAACCGCGGCATAGAAGGGTCAGTCGCTGGCGCGCGGATCGCCTTGCGGCCCAGGCGTTTGCTGCCAGACATGGTCGCACAAAAATGCTGCCAGCTTGGCGCGTCCGGCATCGGTATAATGGATCGAATCATAATAATCCTGCGGTCCAAAAACCGGCCGCAATACCCTGGTCCGAGGCCCCATCAGCGGCGCTGTGGCCCATTCCCGGCGCGCCTGCATCAGATCCGCATCCAGGCCCAGCCTTTTGTAGTATTGCTTGTTAAAGGGCAGCACTACCAGGGTGATGCTACTGCCCGATTGCTCGACCTTGCGGGCCAGTAAACGCACAGAGGCGGCATATTCGGTCCCATCATAGTTGGCTGGAACAGCCTTGGCCTCCCGCAGGGCGGCCAGGTTGCGGGTATCGGGCAACCTGATCACACCCCATTCGGGATGAAACTCGTCCACTGGTTCCTGCTTCGGCATAGGTTCGGACTGCGGCCAAAAGGCCGCCTGCATATCGGGCAGCACGCGTCCCAGAGTCTTGCGAAAGATGCGCGTTTCAAGCGTCAGTGGCCAGTACGGGGCATCCTGGCGCGCCTTCTCCAAGGCGGTTCGAAACGCCGGGATCGTATTCAGTTCGCTAAGCGGGCTGCGGGCTGCAAACAGCGCCATCGAATCGGCGTCAGGAAAATAGTGCTCCAGTCGCGCACGCTGATCGACGCCCCTGGTTGCATAATGCGAATTGGCCACCACAATAATATGCATTAACGGACCGCGCGGCTGCAAGCGCTCTAACAGGATGGCCGCCCGCAGGATGGCCGAGCCAGCGATGTCGAGCGAACGAAAAGGCTGACCAGCGCAGCGGCGTACATGCGTATCCAGGTCGCTACCGGCTAAACCGGCCAATCCCTCGGAACTGCTGACGATCAGCGCGGCTTTGCCGCTTAATACCGGATCCAGGTCCAGACGCAATTGCGGATCATATTCAGCCAATGATACCTTTCTTTGTTCAGTTGATGGCATAATCCGGAGGGGCAAGGGCCACTGCCAATGCTCGGCAGCCACAAAAGCGGCGTACCAAACTGGACCTGGCAAAAGAAAACCTGCGCAAAGCCCACCAAGAAACCAGCCGGTTGCAGAGTGACGCAACAGCAAGTGCCAGCGGCGCGGGTAGCGAAGTGGTGGCCACCAGACAGGCATACCTAAAAGGCCTCATAGACGAAACGAATAGCGCCGGCAGGCTCCAGCTTCCATAGCAAAATGAAAACCAGCAGCCCGACCAGCGTGCCCAAAGCGAAAGCAATCCCGCTTGTTACATAATACTTCATAGCCTTAAATCCTTAGGGGCCTATTTCCAGAAAAACACAACCCAGCTGAATAGTATAAATGATTGCGTTAGTACGTAGCGCAGCGCGCGGGCCCCAATGGTTGAGCTGCGCAGTAGCCAACGCTCCCGGACGGCATGCTCTGCTGCCAGGCCGAGGGCGTGCAGCCCGCCCCAGGCCAGGAAAGCGGGCGTCAGCCCGTGCCATGCGCCTAGCAATATAAAAGCGGCGCCTAAATTGCGTGTGCGTTGCCAGGCTGATCCGCGCCCACCCCCCAGGGGAATGTAAACATGACGCTGAATAAAGCTGGCCAGTGTGATGTGCCAGCGCCGCCAGAAGTCGCGCAGACTCAGGGCCAGGTAGGGCTGCCGGAAATTGTGTCGGATCCGCAGTCCCAAAAGAGCGCAGATCCCGACCGCCAGATCGCTGTAGCCCGAAAAATCAAGAAACAGGCGTACATAATAATAGGCGCCTGTTTGGGCCACATTCACCAGCGATGGCAGGGACAGTCCAATCGGGCGGCGCACGCCGGTCTCCCAATGAGCGTCCACCCAGGGCAGCAATAGAAATAGCTTTATGGCACCGATCAGGATCAGCAGCACTGCTCGCCTGTAAAAGACATCGCTGATCTGAAAGGGTCGCTTGATTACCCCGAATTGACGATGCAACACAATCGGCCCGACCGGCAGGGTTGGAAAGGCCGTCGTTTGCAATAGAATCCGGGTTGGTGCGCTTTGCCGGGACTGACTGGCAACTGCATCGAATAAGCGAAACAATAGATAGGACAGACCGAGGGTGCGCGTCAACGGGACCCCGGCGGACCGGCGCAACAGCTCCGGCCCGAGCAGCACAGCGAATAGACCCAGTACTGCGACCACTCGCCGCCAGTGTTGCGGTGTGCCGCTCGAACTGGCCAGGCGACCCAGCCAGAACACGGCGGCCAAAGAAGCGCCGTTCAGGATCAAGTCAGTCTGTAGCGCTGCCGGTGATGCGCGTAGATTGTTTAAATAAAAAAACGCAAAGACCCCGCTAGAGAGAATGGGGAAGAACCGCGCTGATGCCAGACTGGCACCGCGCAAACGGCCCCATCCGGCCAGGAGCACCGCAAGCAGCAGCGACGCGCGCAAAATGTCAATGGCGGGCATGCCAGGCCGGCTGGTCCGTCAGGGCCGCATTCCGAGTCGGTTCACCAGATTTGATCCCAGGCTTGTGATGACCCAATCGGTGGCATTGCCGGTGGCAGAAACAGCTACCGAGGCCGTTACTCCGCCCACGTTGCCGACGGCCACATACTTGGTACCATCGTGCACCAGGCCCGTCCAGTTCACACTGGAGCAGCCGTTCATTGTCAGACTGCCCGACCAGCTCAGCGTTCCAATGACGGCGGTGCGGTCCACCCGGCAGGCGTCACCCACGGCTACCAATACGGTAGGGGCCGTAGCGCTATCGGCGATAATGGCGCGCGGATACTCGTTGGCTGTATTGCCGCCAAATATATCGACAGCATTGAGGGTCCATGTGCTGCCATTATTGATGCTATAGACGCTGCGTACGGCGGTTGGTGGAAAGCAGCAGGGGTCTGTGGCCACATGCACAATCTGCGAGCCGACCATGTAGAGCATCGACACCGTATTCTCTTTGGCAGCACTTTGGGGCGCGGTGGTAATTGCGAAGGTCGCCGAGCCATCGCTGGTATAGGTATTGCTGAGTGCCGCTGTTTGGGCATTATTGGCCGCCATAAAGGTCGAGCCGGTGTAGACCACAAAATCATAGCGGTAGGTGCCGGCGGTTGCCAGCGTGGTCCAGCTCAGACCGTCATCGTTCGAAACCATGGCCTGGGGCGTGCCGGCGTTTGAACGGCCCACCGCCACCAGTTTGCCGCCCCCGTTCGCCACATCGGTCAAAAATCCCGTGCAAGCCGGGTGCGAGGCCTGCGACCAGGTTTGCGCGTCTGTGGAATGATAAATATCGCAGGTGGTTCCATCACTGAATCCGCCGGTGGCTATCCAGCGTGTACCGGTGTACAGGATCGAATAAAAATCCACTGCAGGCGTGATGGTGCCGGTTGTCCAGGTCAGGCGGTCAGTGGAGGTGTAGGTCTTACCGGCCGGGCCGACCGTAATCAGACGAACGGTCGTTTCTGATGTCGCATTAGAGCTTGTCGTCAGGGCCCGGTAGATTAGCCCCAAAAAACCGCTCAGGCCACCCTGCGAGGTATCAAGTGGATTTTGCTCCACATCCATGCAATGCGACGCGCTCGTGAGGAGCACAGCCAGACCGGCTGTACGCAAAGCCTGAATCATTCGTATATATATTTTCATCTGCTTACCCTACCAATGCCAGTGATATTGCAGCACGGCCTGCATTTCCGCTACCTGTCGGCTGTCACGCGCCCAAACGCTGCCATTGCCGGATGCCGGGGCCACAATTCCAGCAACGAAAGCCCAACCATTGCCAGATGGACTGGCCTGGGCGGACTCTGGTCGCAAGCTGGCTGCAATATACGCGTGCACTAACTGGATAACATATACGCCCCCGAAAATTTGCAGCGATTGATTGAAATTATTTACAGCGGACTCATAGCCGCTTTTGGCAGCCGTATTCAGCAAATAATTGGCCGCCAGACGCTGGTCCAGGTTGAGTCCGTCTGGCGCAAAACTGAGGCCGTAATTAAGGGTCACATCCTGATTGTTTTGGGTCTGCGCTTGCAAGGCGCCCTGTCGGGCTTGTACAGCGTAGCCGATGGCCAAAGCGTTCAGCGCCATGTAGGCCCCCCCGGTGAGGTCCGCGTTCATCGCCAGATGGCCCCAGCCAGGCAGAATGGCCGATCGTAGCACAATGCCAGCAGTCGACGGGGGGCTGTCTGTATTTGTGGTGTTTTCCTGGTTGCTATTCGCTTTTTGGGCTTCTTTTTCGGATTCGGCTTTTTGGCGTTCGGCTTCCCGACGCTCCGCCTCCTGGCGCTGGGCCTCGATCTTTTCTTTTTCACGCTGCATTTGCTCGCGGACCTGGCGTTCGTCCTCTGAATTGTACGAAGTGCTGCGAATCAGTCGTTTAGGAATTGTGCGTAACACGCCTTCATCTGTGCGGACTTGAATGTTCGCGCGATCCTGATTGACGACCTTGCCCAGCAGCACCTGTCCGTTCTTTAGCCGAATGACCTCCGCAATTTGCGGGCTCGCCGCCCAAATCAGAGTTGTGAGCGCCGCCACACAGCGGATTATGCATAGTCGAAAGTGCCGATTCTTTTGAATATTATTCTGCATGGATGATTACCCGTTCAGGACGGCTAGTTGGTGACAAGATGCGTCTATACCTGCTATTCCAGATCGGTTTTTGGCGGCGCGCCCCGGCTCGGTCGTAATACTATCTTTCACCTTGCCGGGGGTGGCCACACCTGAGCCGACCCGGCTCGGGCATTGAATCTATTTCGCCACGGCTTTGCCCTGGCCGGGGCAGTCAGCATCAGACCGATTCCAAACCCTTTCAGGGCAATTGTGTATACGGATTTTAGCCAGTCAAATCTATTTATTGCCCATCTAGTTGCTTGCCTTGGCCGTCAGACCGACCAGCGCAGAGCAACCTGCGCCCAAACTGCCAATGACAGGCGCGCCGCGCGGCTGTTTTCACCTGATTTTTTTCTACCCGCGCTGACATTTCTGTGACAATCTCCCCGACTGGCATGCTACACTACGGGCAATATGTGGGAAACCCTCATAGTGCACCACTCGCGGCAGGAGCGAAAGGAGCGCTCTATTGAGCCCCTTTTCCAGTGGAAAACCTGCCAGCGCAGCCTGTACATTGGTGATCAACGCCAGGCCGGAGTGCGCCTGCAATTACCCGGATATGATACCTGGAAAGGTTTCGAGGCCTATAGTCTGTTACTGGAGATTGTCAGCGGTTTGCAATCGTCCTTGTTTGGCGAAACTGAAGTCATGCATCAATTCAAGGTGCATTTTCAGGCCGAGAATCTGCCGGCGGCGCCTTTTGGCGACTATCTGGCCCGCTTGCGCGATAATTTGATCGAAGACTCCAAGTACATCCGCCGCAATTATATGATGAATCTGGGTGATCAGTCTTATGGCGGTATCGCTCACCGCCTGCTTGGCAGCCGCAAGCAGGTAGTGCTGATTGGTAGCGGACAGCTGGCTGAAAAAACACTGCCCTTTTTGCAAAAAGGGGGTCGCAAGGTGCTGATCGCCGCCCGTAATCCGGTCAAACGCGCGGAACTTTCCCGTCGCTATAACTGCGCCGCTGTATCGCTAAAAGATCTGGAGTTTGAGCAGTTCAAACATGTCGTAATTGCAGCTCCCGTCAGCGTGGCCGAAATTCTACACTGGTCGGACCAGGGATCCTGCGTAGTTGATTTGCGTGACGATAACCTGGGCGACCCGGTGCCGGCCGGACTGGAATACCATTCTTTTGCGCATATCCTGGAAACCCTGAATCAAACCCGGGACCGTCATCAGCTGCTGCGCCAAAAACTGAAGCATGTCATTGCCGAACTGATTGAAAAGCGCCGCATGGCCCGTGTTGAATTGATTCACGGATGGGAAGATATTCCTTGTCTGGCCGTTTAGTCACCGGATCGCGCAAAAGTGCCCTGGCGCGCTTGCAGGCCTACCACGTCGTTGCGGCCATTCAAAAGCGGCACCCTGGTTTAAGGAATGAATTCTATTTTCGCGAATCGGTTGGCGACGCGGATCAAAAAACGCCGCTCTGGCAGATGGATGGTCAGGGAGTATTCACGGCCGAGCTGACTGCTGATCTTGAAGCCGGCAGCTGTGATCTGGTTGTTCACTCGCACAAGGACCTCGAAACCGCGACCCGCAAAAAAACCGAGGTCTGGTCCGCGCTGCCTCGGGCCGATGCGCGCGATCTGATTTTGTTCAAGCGCAGCTGGCTGGAAACGGGTTCGAAAGACAAGCTGACCATCTATACCTCTTCTCCGCGGCGTCAATACAATCTGCTCTCCCTTTTGCCCCGGGTGCTGCCCAAAAGTAAACGGCCGCAGTCCCTTGACTTTGCTGTGATCCGCGGTAATATTCAGACTCGGTTGCGCAAGTTCATGGAATCCGAAGGTAATGCCTTGATCATGGCCAAGGCGGCTCTGGACCGCATCCTGGCAACAGACTTCAAAGAGTCCGCCGATGCAGAGTTTGTGCAAATCCGCGCTGCGATTCAAACTGTCTTGCAGGATTGCGAGTTTATGGTGCTGCCCCTGTCAGCCAATCCCTGCGCCCCGGCCCAGGGGGCCTTTGCCTGCGAGTTTCGCACGGACGATGCGCGGGTGCGTGAAATGGTTGAAGATATCAATCACCGCATTACCGAGGATTCGGTCTGGCGCGAACGGCAGATTCTAGCGCAGTATGGTGGTGGTTGTCACCAAAAGATCGGTGTGGCCCATATTCCTTTGGGCGGCCGCAGTGTGACCTTCGTGCGCGGTGAAACAGACGGCGGTGAAAAACTGGACCAGGCAATCATCGATACCGATACAGCTGACAGCTATGTGACTAAAACCGAAAAGGCCAGCAATTGGCCGCCGGCAGACTGGCAGATGCCGGACTCGATGAGCATGCTATGGGAGATCGATCATGACCAGGGCCGCGCCTTTTACGATGATCGTGACAACTCGGTCACCCGTGAGACCTGGATCGCGACAGCCCACTTGCAGGCCTGGTTCAACGCCGCTGAAGCCGATGAATGGATCACCGCCACGGCAGACAGCATGGGCTGGGCGCATGTTCCCGATTTGAGCCTGCTAGCCGTATAGAACGGCCACAGGTATTCTACAACGATTGCAAAAAGGGAATCAGTACCTGGCGGCTGGCGCGCGGCAGCTCTTTTGGAGCGCTCGCGAGAACGCTCGGCCTCGCCGCCGGACCACAAAATGACCTCCTGAAAACTGCGGGCCCGGCTGTCGTGCAAAAAATTATAAATCTTATGTAACCCGGGGAGATATGTGAC
>JAGRNA010000285.1 GCA_020441005.1 Leptospiraceae bacterium | reverse complement strand
TTGATTTGCCGCGCATATATCCACATCTGCTACATATGGCGCTAAACCAGCACGGACTGTTGGTGGTACCGCCCGGCCAGCAGCTTTTTTATTCCCTGGATGATTCCGAATTGCAAGCCAGCGAGGTGCCCTTGTCAGAATCGATTTATCGGCCTGTCTTTGCCGGTCCGGATTTCTTTGTTAGTGCGACCAACCATTCCTTGCAGGTGTTGAATGCGGCCGGTATGCGAGTCTATCAATGGAAACTGTCGGACTTGCAAGCTCGTCAATGGCGCGTTATGCCCCTGCAGCAAGCGGATCAGTTTGCAATTCAAGGCCCAGACAGCGTCGACATTTGGCGCTACGCCGTACCAACCGGCTGAGACTCGAAGATGGAGATCGCACGGCTGCGCAATTCCTCTTGCATATTCAGAATGCCGATAATTTCAGTGACTGCCTGCGGGGTAATATTGAAAATCAACTGGTCCAGTTGTTCGCGACTGATATATAGACCGCGACCGTGATAGTCGGCCAGTCCAATCGGCAAGCCGGTACCTGGGTCCAGGCTGGTCTGGCGTTCCAGGCAATTCAGCGCCGCGACCTTGTTAAAGGCGCCGTGGCGATCCTTGATACTGAACACAGTATGACGATTGAGGATGCCAAAGCACATATCGAAAGCGTCGCCGGCCTCAATCCCGATTTGTTCCAAAGACACATCATCGCGGCCGGCATGCTCATTTGATCCGGATTGCTGTTCTTGCAGCATTAAATCGCGGATGCGTTGCCGCACCCGGGGCGCATGAATGATCGCATTGGCTGATAATTCTTCCAGGATCATGCGTACACTGCTCGGACTGCCCTGCTCAATCAAAAAATCGCCGATCATGTCGGATATAGTATTATGTTCTTCGTGATTGGTGATTTGAATCTGAAAGAAGACATTGATCAGGTCGCTATCGCGCTTGTGCCGGTGGATGCGATGCATTTCGCCCAGACTGATTTTTTCGACCGGCGTGCCGGGAAAATAATGCTCGATTCCAAAAATATCAACTCCGGGTTCCAGCTTTTTTAGCATGACCCGGATCCATTCCAGATTCAGGGCTGTCGACTTGGGAATCAGATTCCAAATGCCAAATTCGCGCGCAAATCGGATGTAGTCGTCAGGGTTATAGGCGGTCATCAAAATCGGCTGGACGCCTGGGAAGCGCTCCATGCTGAGTTTGCACAGTTGTAGTCCGCTCATTCCGGGCATGCGGATGTCGGTAATTAAAAACTGGATATCTTCTTTGGCCAGAATCTTCAGGGCTTCAAAGCCATCCGCGGCTTCATGCGTAATGAAGTCTTTTTGGATGTACTCAACAATAGCACCCCGGATGGAATCAATGTCATCCACGACAAGCACGCTGGACTGTTTGGCGGTCTTGTTCACTGAATCGTATCACCGGGCGCCTGATTCGGCATCTGATGCCGCAGCGGTATGGAAATGTAGAATCGCGTTTTTTTTTCAAAAGATCTCACATGAATATTTCCATAATGTTCCTTTACAATGCTGTGGCATATGCTGAGACCTAGACCGGTTCCGCCCCGATTCTGCCCCTTGGTGAAAAAAGGCTGGAAGATTTTCTTGCTCAGATCGGCGGCAATACCGCCGGCATTGTCTTCCACAATAATATGAACATATCGATTGGAATCATGAAAAGTCACTTTGATAGTGCCCTCGCGGTAATCCAGAGCCTGAATGGTATTGCGAAACAAATTGATAAACAAGCGCTCCATCTTTTCGACGTCCATATCAATCAGGATATCCTCGTTTTCGAGTTCCCAGTTTACCTGGCGGCAGAGCAACGGATAAAGGCGATTGGTGTTTTGATAGGCCTTTTGTATCACCTGATGCAGGCTGCTGCGCGCAAATCGCATTTTGCCCGGGCTGGCAAAGCCCAGAATGTCGGACACGATTCGGGAAGCGCGGTCCAGATCCTTGCGCACAATTTGCAGCCTCTTTTGCACCTCGGCTGTCTTGAGTTCGCCTAAATTGGCCGCTAGATTTTGCAGGGTCAGACCCATGCCGGTCAGCGGGTTATTCAGCTCATGCGCGATCCCGCTGATCATGGTGCCCAGGGCTGCCAAATTCTCTTGTAAAAGCTGGCTTTCCTGCTCCTGTTTAATGGC
>JAGRNA010000284.1 GCA_020441005.1 Leptospiraceae bacterium | reverse complement strand
GATCCTTGATCTTTGATGTGAAAGGGGAAGCCGTGTGAAATACGACCTGGCAGCCTTGCATGGCCTGGGCAAAGGAGCCTTCATCCAGCAAATCGGCCTTGAAATATTTAATTTTACCGGGAGCTGTATCGACCAGAGCGTTCAGGTATTTCAACTTTTCCTGATTATCAGGATCACGCACAGCAGCGTGGACTGTCAAACCCTCATCCAGTAAACGTTTCACAACCCAGCCGGCCACATAGCCGGTAGCCCCGGTTACCAGAACCGGTTTTGTGGTATCTATTTTTTCCATTTGTAGTTTCTCCTGTGCTGCCTGTTATTTGAGGGCTTTTTCGAATTGATTTGTAACATATAGCACAATTGCTGTAAAATGCAATTGCATTTCACGCCAGGTTTTTGGCAAAACGCGCTGCTTTTGGATGCGCGGCGTGAACCAGACAGAACAACAGCTACGAGCAAGCGGCTATTGCAGCTTGAATTTGCTTATTTGCCGGGCCACTGAATGGCTTTTAAAAAGGCCGTCTTATCTTTCAAGTTCTCTTTTTTATATTGCTGCAGCCTGATCTGGCCCACGATGGGGCAGGCGCTGCCGTTGGTCTTGGTGTGTGCGACATGCGACGGGGTTTTGGGAAGGTAGAGCGAGCCTAGTAGCACATCATCCGACTTGGGATCATACCACGAGGTGTACACGATGGCCTCTTTGGAGCGCATGGCGTTGAAGGCCATGGTCTGCGCACCGCGACTCTCGCCAATACTATTGCCGCGATACTCCACGCCGGTGATCTGGGTCCAGGCATTTGTCGGCGCATTCAGGATGCGGACAGTCAAGCAGGTGTACTCCGGTTGAGGCACATCGAAATTCCACCAGCCGCTGGCATCGATTTGGTCAAAGATTTGCGGAAAATGAAATCCGCCTGTTTCCGTGTATTCGCCGTCATTATAAATTTCTGAGGGGGTCGGATTCGACGGATTATCCGACTGTGATTGCGTCAATCGTAGATCTGGTTGCAAGCCGCTCGCCGACATGGCCCGTTCCTTGCGCTGTATCCAGTTGCCATTGCGCAATTGGTAGACCCGGGCTTTGTCGGCACCGGCCAAAACCGGCATCGAGGCTATCAATGGCGCCCCGGGTTCCAGCTTTTGGCCGTCCGATCCGCTGAATTGCAGCCTGAACATACCGGTACTTTCCAATAGCACCGGCTTGCCATCCACGATAACTCTCGTTTCCGGCACTGCCAGGGCAAAGTCGGTCATATCACTTAAAACAATCGCCCGAATGGTCACCCGTTGGCCGGAGGGGAATGCTTCCACCGGAACGCTCAGTCGCAGGCCGTCCAAATCCAGGTTGGCTGCCTGACCGCCGGGGATCGTTTGTGATTGCACCGGTAAAACGGCCTGCAGGCTGGCTGCCTGGGCATCACGAGCCTTATTGGATATCAAAATGCCGTTTGGATCTACATCCCAAAGCGATTCCTGGCGGCGAATAATGCGAGCCCGATCCGCGTCGCTGATGCCCGGTTGATTCGGGTCGTTTTGAGCCGGTAGGGGTTGGCAAGCCTGCAATCCAGCCAGCAGCAAAGGCGGCATGATCAACACGGTTGTGATCCTTCGAATACGGTCTAATCTTTTCTGCCGTGCCATTTCTTTGTTAGTCGGCTTTTGGGGCCAAATGTTTACCGGTGAGAGGATTCTTTTTCAAGAATATTGTTCCCATCCTGAAATCGCAACAACAACTCAGTTTTTCCTACACATCGTTAAGCATTTCACACAAGGCCCAAGGCGATCCTGCAAGTCCGCCGGATTTCCATTGTGGTCGTTAAATTTTGACACTAAATAGATGGAGAAGGCTAAAAACTGCTTGTAGGAGCAAAGACAATCCGGGATCCTGGTGTCGAGCAAATCAGGCTGGAATAGATATACCCGGCCAGGAGCTGTCAGACATGCGAAAACCCCTGTTCCAACGTATTGGCTTCATTGCCTGCCTGTTATTATTGAATCAGTGCCTGATGATTGAGCAGCTGAATCAGGATGAAGATGCCGGTTTTGACGTATCGCTGCTGGTTCTGCTGGGATTGGGCGGCGTGCCGAACGGCAGCACAAATACAATTGGCGTTCCACAGGGCTTTATTGCCAGCGGGGTCTACCAGGCGGTAGAACTGCAATGGAGCGCAGTGGCCGGGGCTAGCACCTACAACCTGTATTGGAGCACGTCTGCGAATCCGTCTATTGCCAATGCAAATAAGATCGAGAATGTAAGCTCACCCTATGTTCATGGCGGCCTGACAAACGGCACTAATTACTATTACATTGTTACTGCCGTGAGTGGTAGCACACAAAGCAATCCATCCACATCGGTCGGAGCGACACCCCAAAACATTGCCCCGGATGCGCCTGCATTGGCAATTACGGCCGGCGATACCCAAAACAGTCTCAGCTGGAACGCTGTTACGGGTGCGGTCAGTTATACGATTTATTGGGCCAGCAGCAGCGGCGTGACTAGCGGTTCGACTAGTATAAGCGGCCTAACCGGCCTGAGCTACACGCATACAGGTCGTACAAATAATACTACGTATTACTATAAAATCACAGCTGTGAATCCAGCCGGCGAAAGCCCGCTTTCGGCTGAGGTGAATGGCACTCCCAGTGAACCGCCGCCGGGAGTTGCGGCCAGCGTTAACGCCACCTCCGGCGATACCCAGATCCAGATTAGCTGGTCTCTTGCCAGTGGTGCGGACAGTTATAACATTTACTGGAATACCAGCGGTTCGGTCACGAGCGGTGACAATAAAATATCAAATGTGACATCGACATATACACATACCGGGCGCACAAACGGGACGGCCTATTACTATCGTGTCGAAGCTGTCAATACAGGCGGGTCTACTTTATCGGCGGAAGCAAGTGCCACTCCATTGCCGCCGGCTCCTTCCGGTGCTCCGGCCAGTTTTACAGCTACAAAAGGCGATGGCCAGG
>JAGRNA010000283.1 GCA_020441005.1 Leptospiraceae bacterium | reverse complement strand
CTTCTGCGAATCAGTGATACTTTCGATCAGCACGCCAGCCAGTTTTCCGTTTGACTGGTGACGCTGCAATACCAGGTCGTTTGGCCATTTCAGGGCCAGTCGATCCGGACCTGACAGCCTTGCTTGCACCACGTCGCGCAATGCTACACCGGCCAGCACCGGCATCAGTTGCAGATCGCCTGGAATCTGTTCGATGGAATAGCTCAATAGAGCGCTCATCAAAAGGGCGCCCCCTTGCGGTGCCAGCCAGGCCCGACCGCGTTGCCCCCGGCCGGCTGTTTGCACGCGCGCGCTGCACACGGTTCCGGACGGTAGGGAGTGATCCAGCAACCACCGATTGGTGGAATCAACCGATTCGAGCAGTATGTGGCTGCCGGGTTCTGTATTCAGGAACAAGGCGGTTATTCGGCCTCCGCCTCGCCTACCACGGCACTCAGCTCCAGGGCTTTGCCGCGCCGTATCACAGAGACCTTGATTTCAGCCCCCACGCCGGCTTGCTGGATGGCCTTGACCAGGTCACCTGGCTCGGCAATGTTTTCACCGGCAACCCTGGTGATGAAATCATACTCTTTAAAACCGGCATCCTCGGCCGGCGAGGCCGGCATCACCTGAATGACCATCACCCCGCTCTTTTCGCCCAGATTTAGTTCCGCCCGCAGGTTTTCGGCGGGTTCGCCAACGCGCAATCCCAGAGTCGGTTTTCCAATGGCCCGTTTTTCCTTGCGCAAGGTCTCGACCACATTCATGGCCTCATTAATTGGTATGGCAAAGCCGATGCCTACATTGCCGCCGCTGCGCGACAGGATGGATTGGTTGATGCCGATCACCTCACCGAAGATATTCAGCAAGGGGCCGCCAGAGTTGCCCGGGTTGATGGAAGCATCGGTTTGTATACGGCTATAACTGGTTTCGTCAACGTGGCGCTGCTTGGCCGAAATACTGCCGACCGTAAAGGTGCGGTCCAGACCGAAGGGCGCACCGAGGGCAAATGCCAGTTGACCAACCTGAACATCATCTGAATTACCGATTGTCGCCACCTGGTAGCTTTGGGTACGCGGCACCTTGATGAGCGCCACATCGCTAGCCTCATCGCGTCCGATCAGGCGGGCGACGGCCTTCTGGCTGTCATGAAAAATGACTTCGATGCGCCGGGCCCCTTTGACCACATGATTATTGGTCACAATGTAGCCATCGGGATCGACAACAAAACCCGAGCCGGCCTGTTCCTGAACACGATACATGTCCAGCCAGAAACCGGATCGGACGAGCACATTGGTTTTGATAAAAACGACAGAGGGACTGGCTTTCTTATACACATTAATAAATGATTTTTGCAAGGCAACCGCAGCAGATTGATCCTCCTGGCTTAAAGGATCTGAATTCAGGCGCACCGCTTCGCCAAAATAGTCCTGAAAGCCTCTATAAACCAAAGGACTCAAAAGGGTGCCGCCGAGCACCGCCAGCGCGATTATATTCACTAAAGCCAGACGACTTAATCGATACTCTTTCATTTCCCCAACCTCTTTGACCATGATTGTGCAGGGCTCCTGCAGGCAAAGTCATTCAACACCCAAATGGGCGTACGCGATCAAACCGCTGTCAGCTGTGCCTTTTCTCCGGCGGTAAAATTGGAATTTTGGCGGACAGCGTGCCGGGTTTTTCTCCTCGCAGGCAGGCCAGCAAGTGGCCGCCATAGCATTCCGTTTTCCATGGATTCATGACGTGCATTGCTGCCAGGCTTTGCCTGTCGGGCGGATTCACCCGCGCAATTTCTTCCAGGGTCCGATTGGATACAATCAAGGCCGCCTGCATGCCGCGATAATCAGCGATGGACTGACGACATTTTTTAAGCGCCTTGACTCGCTTTAAAAAGACCGGGTCAGCGGTATGCTGAACTGGCAGCTCTGCATCGCTGACAGAACCGGCCGCGGTCAATGCGTGCCATATGCGACCATGGTCCCGAGATTTAACTTTGGGGTGGATGCGGGCCGCTTCCAGCTGCCTGGCGGTCTTTTCAGGCGCGCAAGAGGCAATCTGCAGTAACACATCATTATTGAAAACACGGAAGGAAGCGATGTCGTATTCGCGGGCCAGTTTGTCGCGCACCAGTGCCAGGGCTTTGATACGCCCCCGCACAGACGGCGGCGCATCCAGGGCGCCAGCGATGCGTACAAAGCTGTCGGGATCATATTCCTTATCGCGAACGATGCAGCTTTCGATCTGATAGGCGCATTCGGCTTCAAATTCAGGCAATAAACCCAGTTCCTGCAGATCCGCTTGCGTTCGTTGCATCAGCTCAGGCAAGTACACCGTATCCAGATGGGCATAATCGAGCTGAGCCTTGCTCAGCGGTCTGCGCAACCAATTGGATTTTTGTTCTTTTTTCTCCATCTTGATGCCCAGGTAAGCTTCGACGAGGCTTGCCAGCGAGCAGGCACTGCCGCTTAACAAGCGACAGGCCAACAATGTGTCATAGACGTCATTGATTTCCCAACCATAGGCCTTTTTTAGCTCAAGGGTATCTGATACGGCCGCATGCATGATCAGCTGTAAAGCGCCCTTGTTCAGAAGCCGGCCCAGATCGGACAGATCCAGACCAGCCAGAGTATCAATGAGGTAATGCTGTTCAGCTGTACTCAGTTGTATCAGGCACAAATTGGAAAAGTAGGTATAGAAACCGGACGACTCGGTATCAATAGCCAGATAGGGACTACGACTGATTTGACTGAGCGCCAGATTCAGTTGGTGTTGCCGGTCAATATAGGTATAGTTTGACACCTGGCCACACTTCCCAGGCAGTCCAGATTGACAGCTATTTTATATCTCTTGACGTCTGGTTCGCTTTGCGATGATGATTACCGATCTATGTTACGTCCCATCCAAGATCTGGTCCCCGACAAGAAAACGGGCATCGCCTGGTCAAGCATTGTAGTCGCCTTGATTCTGGCAGTGTGCAGCGCTTTTTTGATCCGTTCTGTGATTCATAGCTTCTTTTTTTTCCCCTATCGCATTAAAAATGATATCATGGCGCCGGCGCTGGTAGACGGAGCGCAAGTCACTATTCATTGGGGCTTCAGCCCGGAACAATCCCGGATTGGTACCATCGTGTTGTATCAGCAGCCTGGCACCCCGGCTGATGGTCAATATCTGATGGGTCGCATTGTAGCTTTACCGGCCGACAAGGTCGAACTAAAGACCGGCCAGGTTTGGGTAAATGGTGCAGCCGTGCAAACCGACTGGGAACGCGCAGCATTGCAATTACTTGCCAGAAAAGCGCCCCGCTTGCCCCAGACCGGGATTGGTGTGGGGAGCCCCTTTGAGATGGCGCCATTGAAGATACCAGCCGAGCATGTATTTATATTGAGTGATAACCGCATTTATGTCCAGGATTCGCGCCAGCTTGGTCCCCTCGACCGGAAATACATCGCCGGTGTAGTGACTGCACCGGACTGATCCAGGCAGCTCTTGCACCTGCCTGGACGCCTCCCTCAGGGAGCAGCCAGGGCTGCCTGGATATTACGATCCAATGCCATTTCATCGGCATTAAATGGCCGCAGCCGGGTAGCCTGTTTTTTTTGTTCCATCAAGTGTGCAGCCCGTTGCAAATAGTTGTCAGCCTGATTAGTCTCGTCCAGCTCCTTATAAACCTGGTATAGATGAAAAAAGACTTCGGCCTCGGCCTGATGACTCCTTTCCAGAAGAATACGAGCCACTTCCAGATGATATCTGGCGGACAGCCGGTCACCGGCAGCAAATAAAATCATTGCCAGGGTATCTTGAAAGTGACCATTTAATGGATCAGTGCGGCCATTCTGCAGGGCATATTCGCGTGCCAGCTTGATTTTTTGACCGGCCTTTTGGTAACGCCAGGCAAGATAGTTGCGGGCCACTGCACCCCAGACATCCTGTTGCCCGGTCAGACTGCTCAATATTTTTTCCGACTCCGCTGTCCGACCAAGCATCCAAAGCGCGATACCGCGCATCATAAGCTCGGACGGTTGCAATCCGGATGCCTGACTGCCTTGCAGGTTGATTAATTTTTGCCAGCGCTCATCCTGGAAATACAACCGTTGCAGGCGTTCAGCGGCCCTCGCCTGGATGTCGGGAATGGAAGAAAGCGTTTCCAGTTTTGCATAGGCCAGACCGCGCAATTCCGCTCTGTTTCCCTGGGCCAAATACCACGCGCGCTCCATTTCCAGAAAATGGCGTTCTCGGGGATTGTTTTCCGTGGGAATCAATTGAGCCAGATGCAATGCTGCCCGGTAATACTGCTCCTGACTGGCCGCCAGTCTGCTTTGCATGTGTAGCCATCGCTGTTTCGTTGCCCGCTCCACAGTTCCATGCTCCATTTGCCCGGCAATCTGGATCGCCAGAAAGCGTGCGATCGCAACACGCCCCTCTTTCAATGCAAAATGACAGGCATCCAGCAATTGCTGCCGGAATAAATCAGGTTTGTCCGAACGTTCCAATAATCGCAACAGAACCAGACGGGCCACCAGGGAATCCGGTTTTTTGGAAAGAATTTCAAGCAAGTATTTCACAGCCTCCTGATCCGATCGCCGGACTTCCAGATACATGCTGTATTCCAGCAAATTCCATTTGCGAAAGGTGCGAATTTTTTCAAAGGCTTCAAAGAACCGCACGTCCCGGGCAAACCAGCTGGCATTGGCTTTAAGACTAAAATAGAGCTCCGGATCGATCTTTTCAGCTTTTAAGGCATCGATGGAATCGGAGGGTATTTGATCCAGCATTAGCAAGGCCCGATTGTATTCGCCATTCGGTAAAAGAACATACTGCGCAAAAATCAAACGGGCGTAGTTGCTTTCCGGATGAGACGTCACATATTGCTCCAGCCAGGGCCGGGCTTGCTCCGGATCCTGCTCTTCAAGATAAATTTGGGTCAAACGCCACAAACTGATACTGCGCCAGGCATTGGCCGCCGCCTCACTGCGATCCAGGCTTTCCAGCGCTAGAATGTAATGCAATCGAGCGTTCTTTTTGTCTGACTGTTTGTATAGCAGTTCTGCCAAATGGAACTCTATGCCAGCGATGACTCCGGCATATAAATGCTTGCTGGCCTGCGCCAGTTCTAACGCTTCCTTGTCGCGTCTGAATTTACGCAGCAATTCCAGTTTGAATACCACATACTCCGGATTTTGCGGAGCGGACGCTATGGCCTGATCAATCTGTTGCAGCGCCAGATCGGGCCGTTTCTGGCTTAACAAGGTCCGCGCAAACGCTAAATGGGCAAAAGCACCCTCGCCACCGGCCTTGAAATAGGCCTGGTAGGCTGACTGGGCCTTTTCGGTATCGCCGGCGATATCAAAGGCAAAGGCATCTTCCAGTTGTATCGCCGCCTTTTGATCGGGAGCATCAATTTTTTGTTGGCTGGAGTCTAGCTGATCATGCCAAAAATGCCAGTTATGGGACTGTGCACCCAGACGAGAGCCTGGAAAACCGGTCAGCATAAAAAGCGCACCGATGACTACAAACAGGACTGGCCGCAAAAATGCCGGACTGTGAAAAACTGGGAATGGATTCATTGTGGTTAGTGCGCAACGCTACCAGGCAGGTGTTCTTTCCGTTCCCAGGCAGCAGATCAGCAAGCCGCAGTTTTTCAGCATTGGCCCTGAATGTCAGCATAATTTTCCTGGATAAAAATTGCAGGCGTCGATACATAAGTGAGGAGAAGACCGGTCAGACAAAATGCTGAAGTTAATCTGGCGTCAAATACTGCATAATTATCGAGTACTGACCCCGATTGTGCTCGTCTGGATCCTCGCTGGTTTCTGGATTATTCCGCAGCGCAACCAATGGTTTCAGGCACTGAATAGCTGGTGGCTGGAATTCCCGCCGCCCGGTGAGCGAAATACTGCCCGGGCCACACGCCATTATGAGATGGCCGCGGCGATTATTGCTGAACAGGAAATTGATCTGCAATTACTGGCGCGGTCCTGTAATCATTTTATGCCCCGTGTAGTCGATCAACCGATTGCCGACTATCGACCGCAT
>JAGRNA010000282.1 GCA_020441005.1 Leptospiraceae bacterium | reverse complement strand
CGGTTTCCATGACCAAGGGCGGCAACATCTTGAAATTGGGTGCGGACTTGCGCCAGGCCATACATCAGCTACAAGCTGAACTACCGATTGGTATCGACATTCACCAAGTGGCTGATCAGCCGCGCGTCGTGAAAGCGGCGATTAATGAATTCATGAAGACTTTTCTTGAAGCACTGGTAATTGTGCTAGGAGTGACATTCTTCAGCCTGGGTTGGCGCGCTGGCGTGGTCGTAACTTTATGCATTCCACTGGTGCTAGCCATGACTTTCCTGGGTATGAAGTTGTTCGGCATTGACCTGCATCGCATTTCGCTAGGCGCGTTGATTATCGCCCTGGGTTTGCTGGTGGACGACGCCATCATTGTCCTGGAAATGATCGATCGCAAAATGGAGCAAGGTTGGGATCGGACCAAGGCCACCACCTTTGCATATACCAGCACCGCTTTTCCGATGCTGACCGGCACACTGGTAACGGTAGCCGGTTTCCTGCCCATTGGGTTGGCCCAGTCTAATGCGGGCGAATACACCTTTTCCATTTTCGCGGTGGTTAGCATCGCCTTGATATCGTCATGGATCGTTGCTGTAGTCTTCACGCCCTATTTGGCTTACACATTTTTAAATAGGCAGGAAAAGCCTGCTGGCAACGGGATGATACTTCCTCAATCCTTTTTCTCAGGTAGCGGCGGGTTCGGAAAGTGGGTACAACGCTACCGCGACGGGGTAATCCGTTGGGAAGAGGTGATCAACGATGGGTTATTGCGTTTGGTGGAATGGTGTTTGCTCCACCATCGAAGGGTACTTGTGTTTACTTTTTTGGCTTTTATCGCTGCCATCTTGGGCTTTCATTTCGTGCCAAAGCAATTCTTTCCTTCCTCATCTCGCCCTGAGTTGTTAGTAGACATGTGGTTACCAGAGGGCTCTTCGTTCGCTGCAACCGAAGAGCAAGTCAGGCAACTCGAAGCACGGGTCATAGGGGATGAAAATGTTATAAATCTTGTCAGTTATGTGGGCGGCGGTTCTCCCCGTTTCTATCTTTCGATGCGCATTCAGCAAGATAGCGTCAATTATGCCCAGGTTGTCATCATGAGTCGCGATGAGGATGCTCGTGAGGCAGTTCTGCAGCGCTTGAATCATGAGTTTGAGCAGGGCTTTCCAACGGTGCACGCTCGCGTATCGCGGCTGGAAAATGGCCCACCCCTCGGCTATCCGGTGCAGTTTCGAGTTGTGGGACGCGATTCGCGTCGGCTGCGAACCATTGCCAACGAACTGATTGAGATCATGCGAGCCAACCCCTACACACGGGATATCAACACGGACTGGAAAGAGCGGATTCAGGTTGTGCGATTGCGCATCGATCCGGACAAGGCGCGCGCGCTGGGTCTCAATATTCAGAATCTCTCGCGCAATCTCAGCGCCCTCGTCAGTGGTTTATCGGTCACACAGTACCGGGAAGGCGACAAGGTCATTGATATCGTGTTGCGCGCGCTCAGGGAGGAGCGTAGCAACTTGAGTGATCTGAAGGATCTTTATATTTATACTGAAAATCATCGCTTCGTTCCCTTAGGGCAGATTGCTTATATTGAACGTGCCTTTGAAGAAGGGATTGTTTGGCGACGCGACCGTTTTCCGACGATCACCGTACTAGCCGGGATTGTTGATGGAGTACAGGCGCCGGATGTGACCTTGCAGATTGACCATATGCTAGGCCCATTGCGCGCCCGGTTGCCCGATGGCTATCGCATCGAGATTGGCGGCGCCCAGGAAGCTAGCGTCAAATCGCAAGGGTCGATCTTTGCAGTCGCGCCACTGATGATGGCGGTCATCCTGACCCTGCTGATGCTCCAACTGCGGAGCTTCCAGCGGACACTGATTGTGATGCTTACGGCGCCGCTAGGCATCATTGGCGTTACGCTATTTTTGTTGATTACGCAATTGCCGTTTGGCTTTGTAGCTATGCTAGGGATGATTGCGCTGTCGGGGATCATCATGCGCAACGCGGTGATTCTGCTGGATCAGATTGACCAGGATCAGGCGGCAGGGCTGCCGCCTTGGCAGGCAGTGATCAGTTCGACGGTGCGTCGATTCCGGCCCATTATGTTGACCGCGTTGACGGCGATTCTGGCTTTGATTCCCTTAACCCAGAGTACCTTCTGGGCGCCTATGGCGGCGGCTATCATAGGTGGGTTGCTGATTGCGACCGTTCTTGATCGTTTAGCGCTGCCAGCGTTGTATGTCATTTGGTTTGGGATCCGTCCACCATCATCCTAACCGGCATCACCGCCGTATTGGAAGGCGTGCAACGAACTTTGCCCCGGTCAATCAGTTGTGAATTGGAAGAGGGTTAAGTGCGTTATGCCAATATCCGGCGATAACAGCGTTCGACGACATTCTACAGTTAGTCGAAGGGTAGAATGACGTTCGACCCCGAGTAATGCTCGTAGCAAAATGGCATTGCTGTCGGAAAATTTTACACAGTTAGAAGGCATTTTTTTACCCAGAATGACATGGCTAACCCGTCGCGAAATCGGCAAACAGCCAACCACGATATATTTCTCTTTGAAAATATAGAAAAAAGTCTCTTTGGAAGATATGGCTACAACAACCCATCCTACGAGGGTTTCAAGATATCTTCTTATGCGTTCGTGGCTGACCAGATTAGCCGCGTCAGAAAACTTTACACCATTAATAGATCGTTTTCGCTTGGGGGAAGCTGGTTCTATGGTTTTTTGATCAGCATAGCAACAAGTTAACTGACTGAATATTTTTAATATTTTATAATAATATTAAGCGGCATAGCAAAAATCCCCCCTAAAATCTGACGATGTCTGCATCAGCTCAATGTCGGAAAATTTTACATTTTTTTGGGTTAGCTGATTTGATTGAAACATAACTATATATTTTAATATAATTTTTTTTTTGGCCTAACCTTTGCTTATATAAATCGCGACTCATCCAGCTTTAGAAAACGGATGGACTAACTTACAGCCTATCAGTCCTAACTTAGGAGATTAACCTCATGAACCTGAAAAAAACCGCCTTAGCGGCAGCAATAGCAGGCGTGTTTGCGATGGGAGCAGCAGGGCAAGCAGCTGCTAGCGTATACGCAGGGTCGAAACTTGAGATCAGCGATCTTACGATCGTTATAACGGGTGTTAACGCGCCGGCAGTTTCGTCTTACAGCTTTAATCTTGACAACACGGCCACTCTAAATGGCGTGTCCGATACTACCGCTGGAATCAGTACAAGTTGCTTTGGTTCCGTCACGACTTCCGTTACTACATGCAGCACAACTCCTGGCACCCCTCCCCTAGCGGCTCATGCGGCCAATGCTCCAGGTGGTGCGCCGTCACGTGTTGATGGTGCAGCAAACAATTGGGATTTTTTCGGACCGGGCGTAGCTCAAACCTATGCAAACTCGGATTCCGAGATTCAAACTGCTCAGTTGGTGAACGGTGTTCCAACCAGCACGGTTCAGATCAGCGAAGCTGAAATTGCGGGGACAGGTACCGCACAGTCTTCCACGAATGTCCAATCAAACACTACTTTGAATTTCGTATTCACGACGGTAGGACCTGCTTCGTTAACACTGTCATTTCAGGCTAATCCATCTCTTTACGTGTCGGATGACACCGTACCCACCCCGCTCATTGCGCTTGCCCAAGCAAATACAGGTCTTAGTTTCGGACTTAGCAGCACCAACGCAGGCGTTAACGTAAGATGGAACCCTGATGGGTTAGCGGGTGGGTTCAGCAGTTGTGTTGGCGCCACATGTACTGAGAACGATGACGATGAGAGCCTCAATAACACAGTCGGTCTTCCCTCTGTTCCGGGAAGCGATGGCATCAGCGATATCCGGAGTGGTAACGACAATGGTTTATCAAACTTCAGCATAACGCTCGGTAGCCTTGGTGCAGGAACCTACTCGCTTACTTTGGCGGGCACTTCGTCCGTGAGTGTAGTGCAAATAGAATCAGTACCAGAACCCGCTACGCTGGCTCTTCTGGGGATAGGTTTACTCGGCATTGGAGCCGCCAAGCGCCGCAACAAGCGCGTGTGACTCTAAACCCTTTTTAGCAAGTGAGCCAAAGATGGGGGAAAGGCAGTTTAGCCTTCCCTTCTTTGGTTGCTCCTTACTAACCCACAAGCTAAGGAGTGCTAACTTGAAATCGGTTACGTATGTCTTGCTCAATTCTGATGACAGCAATGCCAATCAGCAGCGCATGACCATAGGAATATACAAGCACTACCCGTTTGAACGCTTCGCCGCCTACAGAGCCTTCATGCATTAAAGCGCCCAATATTGCTAGTATTGGTAATACGGTTAATAGCCCCGTGTTGCCTCTATAGAAAAGTCGGTACATTTTCCAGTCAAACTGCTCAGACATTATTCTCCAAGTGTTTCTTCCAGTCAGGAAAAACAACATGAGAGGTCCGAGAAAGAGTCCATTCGTCAACGGCGACATCTCAATAAAAAACTGCATGACCACATAACTAAATGGCACTAAGTGCAAAAGAATATGAGCGCGCATTGAAAATACGATTCCGCAATTTTCCTGATCCTTGGTCCTGGCGACTAATGCATAAGTCCAACCCAGCAGAACCGCGAGCGCAGTTACGGCGCATCCAAAAAACAAGATACTTAAACTGGTTGGACTAGCAAGGACGCGAGTCAGTACGAAACCAGCAATAGAAAACATAGAAACAAGCATCATCCATCTCGACGCCATCTGATAGCCTCGCGCTGTTTTAAGCAATATACCTATGAATTATATTGTGTAATCAATCTATTATAAGTAGACGTGACAAGCCCCATGGGTCATCAACACCGGTTAACCCTGCAACTATGAACCATGCGTGCTATATCATGCTTCACAACCATTTACCTTATCTTTATTGAGTAAAAAAAAGACCAAGCTAGCTGCCTAACTATTGAACCGTTTTCAACTAAATCTCATCAGGTACATTAAAAGCAAGGATATAGTCGCGCAGATGATCACGAATCTGTTGATGCGAGAGCCCAAAATCCTCGGGGCGGTACCTGTGAGCACTCCCCTCCTTGGGCTGTTTGGCTAGAAAGGCACCCATGTTTTTCTCGGCTTCCGCCGAAAGTTGCAAATCAAACCGCTCATATATACGACATGCCGTTCCAAATGGATCATCTATAAGTTCATGGTACTGCACATCCATGAATCTTGATGAGTCACACTGCTGGCGCTGTATTAAATAGTTATCGTAATCAGCAGCGAGGCGAGTCAAGACTTGAGAACCCAATGCCTCAACATCGATATGCTGCATGTAAATGCCGCGAAATGTCGCACAAAGGCTTGCATAAGATGGTATGGACTTCACTGGATCTCGATGCATCTGAACAATGCATGCATCCGGGAGAACGTCCAGGATCGCTGTTATAGCCTCGATATGAGCAGGTGATTTCACTAACCATCTCTCTCCAGGGTATTTCCACTGTAGAGTTTGCAGTATACGTTTGTAGTGATGGTATGTGGAAAGATGTGATGCTGTATCAAGCCACAGTGAATAGCGAGGGACATTAAACATACCAACGAGCGCCAGCGTTGTGAACCCTTGCAGGAGAAGGGGAGTACACTCTTCAGGACCGTCGAGATAAAACGTGTGTATATGCTTCAAGTTTGGGGCCAGACGGTCTTGTAATTTCATGAGCGTCATGGCTTGTTTCCGTCGCGGGTCGCTTTGAAAGACATAGCTCCCTTCTGGGGGAACTTGAGATATAGTAGCCTCCCAATTCGATAGAAACCGATGATCTGGGTCTTGAGCAAGCAGATTAA
>JAGRNA010000051.1 GCA_020441005.1 Leptospiraceae bacterium | reverse complement strand
CTGCATCAATTCACGGGGCGGCAGTGCTTTTGAACTGCACATTCAACGCATCGATCGTGGCCTTGGTCGTATCATCCCAGGACCCGTCCGGACCGACCGTGCCCAGTTCGGCGTGCAGGCTGTTGACCCGCGTGCCGGCCAGGTAGTTGGCCGGAATGGCCGCAGCTTCATTCCCGTCGGACACAAAACCGTTGCCGTCAAAAAGGCCGAACTTCAGGTTACCCAGATTGCCGGTCCCGTTGCACAGGTTATTGGTCGCTGTCGAGGTGGTGTTGTCGATAGCGCCGTCTTGCAGACTCATGCGTGCGGTGGCGTAATTGGGCGAGGCGAAAAATTGGCTGTAGGAAAGGGCGTAGTACTCATTACCGGCCGCGCCGGTGCAAAAATTATTTGTTCCATCGAAGCGCACAACGGCCTTGAAGCAGAGCACCGTGTCATTCTCCATTGTGTCCAGAATCACGCGCCCGCGATCCGTATTGACATAACTGGCCCCGGATTTGCCGCCGCTGTAGGCACTGGACCAGGAATAGACCTGCACCCGCGATGACCCGTTTTTGAAAGAGTAGCTTTCCACCACCATGGAATCAGAGTAGATATAAGGATCGAGGACGTTTAAATTGTAAATCAATAGAATACCGTCACCGGAGAGGTCGGTCAAGGTATCGAAGAAAAGCTCCAGCGCCTTGGCATTATCGCTGGCGCGCCACATTTCAAACTTGTTGTCAAAGTATTTGTTCCCTGAGTAGGCTTGTGCTGTGACCGCGTCCGCCGCTGTGCCGACCGTCAAGCGGGCTGTAAAAGTAATCCCTTTAGCGGTAGTCACTGTTCGGGTATAGGTGCCCTTGTAATTCAAGGCGCCGCTGTTCTTGATCGGTGTCACGATCGCTTCGATCAGATCCGTATTGGCATTGGCCCAGGTGGCGGATTGCCGCACAAAGGCCCATGAATTTTCGGCGGCGTGTACTCTGGCCGGCCCCAGGCGTAGAGACAGCCGGGTCTGGTCTGTCCGCCAAACAGTTGACGCGGGCTGCTGCTGCGTTTTAAACTCAAGCGAAAGCCCCGTAAATACGAGCAGGATGGTCGCGATCCGCAGGCTGTGTCTGGATAATTTCCAGCAGGTGTGCTTGATCATAGTGGCACTCCGTTTGGAATTTTGATCGTCAGGCCGGAGGTACTGGTTTGATTCAGAAGAAACCAGGCCCCAATGACTTGCAGCAGGGACTCATTGTCATTTTCTTCGTTCTTGCATAGATAGAGAGTGGAAAATAGCAGCACAGTCACAACTGCAATTAGTATATTGTAGAGGGTTCTTTTCATTGCTGGTACTCCTTTGCGGACGGTGCGGCCATTAAACCTTGATAAAAATCATAAATCAAGGATTTTTTTGCAACGCCGGGGATGGAGTCGGCTGCGGGGTTGACCGAGACGGTAACATCATTTTGTGATTTCTCTTCTGCCAGCCGGGGCAGACTAAGACCCAAGAGCACGATTCCAGTAATGATTTGTCGATGGCTCATAACCATACTCGCATTTGATTATACTGAATGGTTCTGTACAGATTTGCATCCGAAAACGGCAGCTAGTAATGGTTTTAACCGGTCACAACCTCGCCGCGGTGGTTCTTTTTGGCCTGGTAGAGGTGCACATCAGCCCGGTGCAGCAGGGTGTCGATTTCTACATCCGAGTCGTTCATCATCGCAATACCTGCACTCATGGACAGACCTTCCGGCCTGTTCTCACACCTAAAATCAACGGACTTGACGCTTGTCAGGTAATCCTCGGCGAATAAGCGGGCCGCCCTGATTTCTGTGGCCGGCATCAGAATAGCGAATTCATCACCGCCAATGCGAGCGAAGACAAAATCCGCCCCAAGGCGGGCATTGATGGTAGTGGCGAAGGTCATCAGGGCCCGATCCCCACAGACATGGCCATGCTGGTCATTCAACTTTTTTAAATTATCCAGATCAGCCAAAAGCAGGGCCAGCGGGGTGCGATTCTTTCTGGCTCGAATCAGTTCCAGTTGGCCCTGGCGAATGAAATGACGGCGATTATAAATGCCGGTTAAAGGATCCAGATGAGCCAGAGCGTACAGCTTGTCCGATGTTCTCTTTAGTTTGTCCGAATCGATCAGGCCGTGCCGAACTAATGTGAAGACCACATACGAATAAGCCAGAATCGATACAAAAAAAACACCAGAGAAAAGCAGTGTTTGGTGCGCATAATGACCGGCTTGTATGGGCAAGAATTCAACAAAACCGGATTCTATATAGTATTTAAACAAAATAGCGCTGCAGATGCTGAATAGTGCAAGGCCGAACTGAATATGCCTGGTCAGGACAAAAATGTTAGAGAATATAAAAATTGTAATAAATGTGGAAAAAGCCGGCAACTCAAGGAATACTGCAACATGGCAGCCGATGATCTGCGTACAGAATACAAACCAGGCCGCCATGTTCACCTTGCCGGCAACGATCAGACCAATGATAATCAGAAATACTGGCAGTACAAGGATTAACCCGATCTGCATAGCTGAATTATGCATTTCCGGGAAGAGCGTAATAATGAATAGCAAAGCGGATGAAAGCAGTCCGATAACGGCGTAAAAGAAAATATACCGGCCCTTCATCCGGTATTCCGCTGATAAAATGGCAATCCGCTTAAAAGGGCCTTTATGTAATTCAGAAATCAAGGTTTGCCCCTGTAACATTCATTGGACGATTTTTTGCGCAGATTAAGTCAATGAATGCATAAAAAAATGCAATAAGACTACTGTTTTTTTATTGAATTGCAGCCATTTTAACATAACCGAACGGCTTCCACGGTCACCGCTTGGTTTGCTCTGTACACTATAAAACCGGGGAAATGACCGAATCCGGACAAGGATAATAAAAAAAGGACTGCAAGTCACAGTTTTTTTCAGGATCTATTTATTCCGGATTGCTTGGCGGCAGTTTGCTAATAAAAGGGCCCTATGAAAACACATAAAATTGTATTACTATTGATTTTCATGTCTTGTCTGCTGTCCGCAACAGCGATGCAAGCCAAAGCCTGGCCAATTTTTTGCAAAGGACCCTTACAGGTGACCATCACCAAACAATTGGCTGCCGGTATTCTTAGTGCCGGTGATGCGTCGATTCGAATCGGGTTTCGAAATCCGGGTGTGAAAGATGGTCCACAGATGGAAGGCCTGCAGGCCGGTGAATGCTCATGGCCTGATCGGGCCTTGAACCAAAACGAGACCAATTGCCTGAATCTGGTATTGAGCGGGACGGATATTAATTCCTTAGCTATCGAATACCAGGTTTTAGCCGGCGGCGAACTCAAGGCCAGTCTGGCGGGCTATGCCGGCAGCCTCGCAAGTCGCTTGAGTGGGTTAAAAGAAACGAATCGCCAGATTACAATCAGTGTAGACGGGTTCAAAAGCTGTGGCATCGTGAAAAGCAGCCTTGATATCAAGTCAGTGCCATGATATTGATCGGGGCCGGCATCATAACTCGGCCCACAGCACGCAAATGAGATGAGCAAAAATATCTACTGGCCCTCTGATCCAGATTCCAGATCTTGATCTTTACTCATGAACTCCCAGGAACTATTTGATCGATCGCTGAAAGCGGCCCCAGGCGGCGTGCACTCACCCGTGCGGGGCTTTGGTTCCGTGGGCGGGACTCCTGTTTTTTTTAATCGAGCTGATGGTGCCCGGCTGTTTGATGTGAGCGGTAAGGACTATATTGATTTCTGCCAAAGCTTTGGACCGCTGATTCTGGGCCACCGGGATCCGGATGTGGCCGCGGTAGTGCGTGAGACCGTTGAGACGGCCTGGACCCTGGGCGCCTGCGAACCATGGTCGCTCGAGCTGGCAGAGTTTGTCATCAATGCAGTTCCCTGGGTGGAAAAAATCCGCTTTGTAAACTCCGGGACAGAGGCGGTGATGAGCGCCCTCAGGGTAGCCCGGGCGGCTACGGGACGTCAAAAAATATTGAAATTTGACGGCTGCTATCACGGACACCTGGACAGCCTGTTGGTCAAGGCGGGCTCGGGTCTGGCCGGTGAGTCGGCATCGGATAGCGCTGGTATTGGCAGCGATCTGGTGAATAATACCCTGGTGCTGCCCCTGGATGATGAAGCCGCAGTGGACGAGCTTTTTGCACGTGAGGGGGATCAAATCGCCCTGCTGGCGATTGAGGCGCTGCCAGCAAACTACGGTCTATTAATGCAGCGGCCGGAATACCTGCAGCATATTGTGAATACGGCCCGCAAGTATGGCGCCCTGGTTTTATTTGATGAAGTGATCACCGGTTTTCGGGTGGGTCTGCAGGGTATTGCCGGAGACCTGGGCATCGCCCCTGACCTGGTGACCTACGGCAAGATTCTGGGTGGTGGCTTTCCGGTCGGGGCCTATGCTGGCCGCCGCGATCTGATGGACCAGGTGGCTCCGGCGGGTCCGGTTTACCAGGCCGGCACTCTGAGTGCCAATCCTTTTGGTATGCGGGCCGGTCTGGCCACCCTGCAAAAATGCAAGACCCGGAATGTCTATGCGGTTTTGGATGAACGGACGAGCAGCTTTTCCAGCACTGTGGCGGACCTGTTGAATCAAAAAAGCGATCATCAGTGGGAGGCACTGCAATACGCTTCACTTTTCTGGCTGCGGTCTAAAACGGATGCTCCGGTGCGGCGGGTAGATCAAATCCCGGCCGGTCATAAAGAACGCTATGCCCGTTTCTTTCATGCCTTGCTTGCAGCCGGTATTTATCTGGCTCCGTCCGGTTATGAGGTCGGTTTTTTGAGTTTTGCCCATGATCAGGCAGTGATTGATCAAGCTCTGGATCGCATTGCGAGCGCGGTAGCATCACTCTAATATGGCAAGGAGCTCTGATGGCTGCTGTCTACTGGAATTTACTGGCTGGAAGACTACTGATCGGCCCTATCCAGTTCAGGGAGCGTAGTTCCGCTGCAGGATATCAGGTTTAAAATGCAAAGTCTGCTCGGGAAGCACCGCACATTGTTGTCTCTGGCATGGCTTGTTTTTACCGTCAGCCTCGGGATTTGGTGGTTTTATCTGGCGCTGAGCAATACCGATGAACTGATCAATCTCACCAGGCAGTTAGGTGAAGCCGATCATTTACAGGAGCTCAGTCGCTATGCCCGGCAGCGCAATATGATTCAGCTGGAAGGCATTGTTTTTTTAGCAATGCTGTTTTCCGGCGGGGTTATACTGATCTGGATGGTTCATCGGGATAACAAGCGCCACCGCCTGATTCAGGATTTCTTTTCTACTCTGACGCACGAGATGAAAACGCCGCTTACCAGCCTGCAGCTGCAGGTAGAGTCTTTGCTGGAAGACAGCCAGGATAAGGAGCTGCAAGCCCGGCTCAAAAAGGTACTGGATCAAAACAATCGCATCGGCATCCAAATGAGCAAGGCCTTTTACCTGGCCTCGCTGATGCGCTCTGAGCAGTTGTATATAGAGAACTTTCGTCTGGAGCCGCTATTGCAGGAATTGCATTGGGATTGGCCGCAGCTGGAATTGACTCCACCGCTACACTATGTTGTACGTGCCGACCGGCGGGCCCTTGACAGTATACTGAAAAATGTATTTGATAATGCTGTGCAGCACGGCGAGGCCGACCGGATCAAAATCACTGCCAGTCCCCTGGAGGGGCAGATACAGCTGCAAATTCAGGATAATGGCCGGGGCTTTCCCGGTCAGATCCAGCAGCTGGGGCAAGCGTTCATCCGGCACGGGCGCAGCAGCGGCAGCGGTATTGGAATCTATATCATCAAGAGCCTTTTGACCAAAATGCAGGCTCGGGTGACGTTTAAGAATCTGCAAGACGAGGAAAATGGCCCGGTCAAAGGATTTGGCGTTACCATGCTATTGCCGGTGGCTAAAAGCGATACCGTTGCAGAGGAAAGGGGCCGACGCTAGACTAACAACCATGCAGGCCGCGATACTTTTGCTGGAAGACGATCGCTCGCTTGGTGAGACGATTCAGGACCGACTGCTCAAAGAAGGCTATCAGGTGATTTGGTGCCGTGAAATCGCCGCTGTTCGTAAAATACTCAAGGAAGCAGAGTTGCCGGATTTGATGATTCTGGATGTCCGGCTGCCGGATGGTAGTGGATTTGAGCTGGCAGCGGAGCTGCGAGAAAAAGGCTACGGGGTGCCGTTTATCTTTCTGACGGCTCAAGCGGGAGCACCAGAACGGCTGCGCGGATTCGAGCTGGGGGCCGAAGAGTTTATCCCCAAGCCGTTTCATTTTCGCGAGCTGATCATCCGGCTGCAGCATGTACTTTCGACCCACAAGGCCCCGGAACACCAGGCCTCGCTTGTGATTCAGGGATTCAGCATTGATTTTGAGCAATATGCAATCACGGCTCCGGACGGGCAGCGTCACGAGGTGCAGAAAAGGGATATGGCTTTGCTGGGTTTTTTGATCACTGAAAAAGCCCGGGTTGTCAGCCGGGACGAAATCCTGGATCGTTTGTGGGGCGCGGATCATTTTCCAAGCAACCGGACAGTTGATAACGCGATTGTGCGTCTGCGTCAGGCATTCAAGCCGCATGGACCGGACTGGATTCGTTCTGTACGTGGTGTGGGCTATCAGTGGATCGCTGAATAGAGCCGCTGGACAATGGATCAAAGGCCAGATGCAAAACCTTTTCGGGATATTTGACTTGCCTAGAGGTGGAAATACAAGCCGCTTGCAAGCGCAGAAATCTGCCCGGTTTTTTTAAACTATTTTTTACTGTACTGCTTCTAAAGTTCAATTCGCAGTGCACGAAAATGCTAAAGAAAAAAATGCCGGTTGTTGGCGCTTTGCCCAGCCTGGTTTAATTAGTATCAAGGGAGAATTTGTCTTTCATGAAACCGAATCAATCCATTACCCAGTATAGCAAGCAAGGCATAGCTGTCCGCAGCCACAAGCCCCGCGCTCTTAGTCTGCTGTTTATCGCCGGCGGCATTATTTTTGGACTGGCCTGCGGCAGCTGTAACAGTGGCAGTTTGATTAACAACAGTCTGCAAGCCAAACCGGCTAGTGAAATAGCCGGCGATCCTGTGCTGCAGCTGCAAAATGCTTTTCACAGTGTGTATGACCAATACAAGGATTCCGTCGTTTATATCAGTACAGAGAAAACGGTAACGTTAAAATCTCATCCATTTTACAACGATCCCATGTTTCGGCGCTTTTTTGGCCCGGAATCGAATTCACAGCCGCGGACCCAAAAACAGACCGGTCTGGGGACCGGCTTTATCCTGTCGGCAGATGGGTATATCTGTACCAACTATCATGTTGTCGCGAAAATGGACTCGGTGAAGGTTAATATCGGTGATAAACAATTTGAAGCCAAAGTAATTGGCTCCGATGAGATCAGTGATATTGCTTTGCTCAAGGTGAATGGCATCAGCGGGCTTAAGCCGGTTACGCTCGGCGATTCGGACAAAGTGCGGGTTGGTGACTGGGCGATTGCGATTGGCAATCCTTTTGGCCTGGACCGCACCTTTACCGTCGGTGTCATTAGTGCTACGGCCCGTGAGGCAGTGGATGAATCCGGCAATACGCATATCCAAACCGATGCGTCCATCAATCCGGGGAATTCCGGCGGGCCGCTGATCAATATCAAGGGTGAAGTGGTTGGTGTGAATCGAATGATTTACAGTCAAACAGGCGGTAATTTGGGCATTGGTTTTGCGATACCGATCAACACAGCCAAAACAATTCTGGAATCCCTGCGCAAGTATGGCAAGGTGGAAAGGGGTTATCTGGGTATACAGTTTGCTCCCATGAACCCCATGCTGGCTGAACATCTGGGACTGCAAAATAAAGGCGGTGTGATCGTTCAGGCCGTTATCGACCAAAGCCCGGCCGCCAAAGCCGGTATTAAGCCGCGTGATATTTTGCTCTCGATTGACGGGAAACCGCTGGAGAAGGCCGCCACCCTGATTCAAATCGTGCAGCGCGCACCAATCGGTTCAAATTTAAAAGTTCAATTGCTGCGGGCCGGTAAATCGATGACAATCGGCATTACCGTTGATAAAAAACCAGACTAGTTTTTATAGTGTAGGAAGGATATGATTACAAGGGTGAGCGGGCTTGCCGGCCCGTTGACCGGGACACACAGGGGCGATGTGCAAAGGAAAACAGATTGAAAAAAATTGTGATCAGGCGCAACATTTGTCAGTTCGGTGACCTTTCTATATGTGCAAGTTCAAAGTAATCAGGACAAATCAGAAATTAGGGCGCAAATGGTCAGCTCCAGTACTTTGCTGATACCGGGGCATTTACTGAAATATTATCGTTTTCGAGTGAACTGTTTTTCGGGAACGGGCCACTATTTTGAGCATTTACTGGCAACCTATGGTCGTCAGTTGGCCCGTTATAGCATAAACCCGGTAACCACTCAATGGAAGAAAAAATACCAGAACAAAGGACTGGATTTACAAATTCGGAATTTCAAGCCCAACCCGGAACTTTGGGAAGAGTTCCGCCACATTGCCTTTGCCTACGGGCTAGCTATGTGTCATCTTTTCGTTGTTTTGCTGGAACTTGAGCTTAAGCGCTGGCGTGCAGCCGGTTCGCCTTCTGTTTTTTTCGAGAAAAGCTCGACTCCGAGCCAAACAAACAGAAAAAATGTGAACTCCCTTCATGAAAATCCAAATCTACAAGCAAAAGAAGTCATAAAACTACTGTATCATAAAAAAAGCACGGTATTGATCAGATCAATAGACTTTTCGAGATCCAAATTACACAGAATCTGCCTGGTAAACTGAAGGTTGGATAGCGGAGCGCTACGTTGGAGGTACAGCTGCGCCTGTATGATGCAAGCGCTTATTGCGCAGCCTCTACAATAGCTACGAAGTCATCGACTTTCAGGGCCGCGCCGCCGATCAGACCGCCATCGATATCCGCTTGTCCAAACAATTCGGCTGCGTTGTCTGCTTTGACACTGCCACCGTATTGGATGCGCAAACCGTTTGCTAGTTCGGTATCATACAATTCTGCTACTAATTTACGAATAAATGCGTGCACTTCCTGGGCTTGCTGCGGGCTGGCGGTCTTACCAGTACCAATGGCCCAGACCGGTTCATAGGCAATGATTGTTTTGGCGGCATCTGCCTTGCTAATTCCGGCATAGGCCCCCTTTACCTGCCGCGAAATTACTGCTTCAATCTGCCCGGCCTCGCGCTCAGACAGCGTTTCGCCAACGCAGATGATTGGTAGCAATGAGCTAGCCAGTGCCTTGATACTCTTCTTGTTCACTGTTTCATCGGTTTCATGAAAATAACTGCGCTGTTCTGAATGCCCGATGATCACATACTGAACGCCTAATTCGGTTAGCATATCATGACTGATTTTACCGGTGAAGGCTCCTTGATCCTCCCAGTGCAAATCTTGCGCGCCGACTGCCACATTGGTGCCGGCAACGCTTTGACAGACTCGATCAAGACTGACATAGGGCGGACAAACGATCACATCGACCGATTTAAGGCTGCTGACCCGGGCCTGGATCTCTTTTGCCAAAGTCACCGCGCTCTTGGGGGTGGTGTGCATTTTCCAGTTTCCGGCTACTACTTTACGACGCATGGTAACAATAGATTCAATGCAAGCCCCTGGGAGTCAAGGAGTTTCATTCCACTAAAAATATTATTTTTGTAACAATCGAAAAAAAGAAGTGACAAGCCAAAATACATTGATATGAGCTGTAAAAAATTTGGTGGCGTATGGAATCAAAAGCAGATCAGTTTTCGTATAAAGAGCCCGAACAGTCCCGCCTGACCAGGGCCTTGTTGAATACTATCGAAACCATGACCGGTCGCCGGAAGCTGCACAAGCTCTATCATCGCCTGGACCCGGACCTGTCGATCAATGTATGGGAGCAAATCATCCAGGTGTTGGATGTAAAACTGGACTTCAATCCGCCCGGACTAGACGCTATACCGGAACACGGGCCGTTGGTCGTTGTTGCCAATCATCCTTTCGGCGTTCTGGATGGGGTGATCGTCAATTATCTGGTCTCAAAGCGCCGGCAACGCTTCAAGATATTGACTAACAATGCCCTGTGCGCTATACCCGGTGTGGCAGAGTATTTTTTACCAGTCAGCTTCGCCGAAACGCGCGAGGCTTTGACCTTGAATATTCAGACTCGTAAAACAGCTTTGGATATGTTGCAGTCCGGTGAGGCGATTATTATTTTTCCGGCCGGAGCTGTTTCCACATCGCGCAAGCTTTTCGGACCGGCAGTAGACTCTGAATGGAAAAGCTTTACCTCCCGCTTGATACAAAAATCAAGGGCAACTGTTGTGCCGATCTACTTTCAAGGCCAAAACAGCCGCGTCTTCCAGATCGCCAGCCACATTAGCAATCGTTTACGACTTTCCTTGCTGCTGGGCGAGATGCATAATAAAATTGGCCAGTCCATTCGGTTTCATATTGGCCAGCCCATGTCTGCCGAAAGCCTGTCGATGTACCATTCCCGGGATCAACTGATCCAGTATCTGCAGACCTATACCTATTCCCTGTCTGGTATGATTACTCGTCAAATTCAGCCCCAGGGGGAATTGAGTCATCCGAATCCTTACTAGTTGCGATTGGGCCTGCGCCCAATCCTGGCCGGCCAGTGACTGCCTGCAAGGGGATTGTCAAAATGGATGGTCGCGCCTGAAGCTATCCCAAGGCCGCAGCGCAGCGCGGCAACTGCGTCAGATCCAGGCAGTTTGACTTGCCGAATTCACAATCGCCAAAAGCTTGTATGCTATCCCGGTGCATGTAGATATGAAACCAATCCTGATTATTAAAAACATTACCCGTGAAGGCCCTGGCCTATTGTCAGCAGCCCTGGTTGAGGCCGGCCTGACGGCAGAGGTGATTGATTTGTCCGCCGGGCAAAAAATACCGTCCGAACTGCAGGCCTACCAGGGCCTGGTCGTGCTGGGCGGACCCATGAGCGTCAATGATGGCACAGCGCATATGCGTTCGCTATTGCACCTGATTGAGCATGCCCTGCAGCACCAATGGCCCTACCTGGGTATCTGCCTCGGCATGCAGGCTTTGGTCAAGGCGGGAGGCGGCCGGGTTGTCGCCTGTCCGCGTAAGGAAATCGGCTTTCTGGATCCAGAGGGACAGCCCTTCACGATCGAGCTGAACTCAGCCGGGCAGCACGATCTCCTGTTCAAGGATCTGGAATCAAGCCTGCGCGTTTTTCATCTGCATGGCGAGACTGTTGAATTGGGCCCGGACATGACACTCCTGGCAGAGGGCCGTTGGTGCCGCCATCAGGCCGTCCGGATCAAGGACCACGCCTGGGGTTTGCAGTGTCACTTTGAATTGACCGCTGCGATGCTGCAGAACTGGATCAGCGAGGATCCGGACCTGCAGGCCATGGATCCAGCCGCTTTACGGCAACTTTTTGCAGACATGGAAAGAGACTACACCCGAACCGGGCGCACCCTGCTGCGCAATTTTCTGGCAACGGTGATTCAATCGGCGGAGTAGCGCTCCGGCCACAAACGCTGCAGGCGTTCCTGCAAATGGACTTCCTGACCGTTAGAGCCAGGGCGGTAGACCACCGTATCGCTGAATTCAGGGGGACGGTACTGCTGGGCGACAAAGGCTCCGGGATGGTCATGGGGGTAGACATAGTCCCGGCCGATGCCTGCCCGTTTACGAATCCAGTCAGCCGCGTTTCGTAAATGCTCCGGAATACTCAGTCGTTTGCCGCGCACCTGTTCCATCGCCTGATCAATGGCCAAATAAGCCGCATTGCTTTTAGGGGCTGCGGCCAGCCAGGTCGTGCACTGCGCTAGTATAATGCGGCCCTCAGGCATGCCGATTCGCTCCAGGGCTGTATAGGTACTGACAGCCAGATTCAGGCCCTGCACCGCTGCATTGCCGACATCCTCCGCCGCCAGTATCATCAGACGGCGGGCAATAAAAAGCGGGTCTTCACCGCCTTCCAGCATGGCTGCCAGATACAACAGAGCCGCATCCGGATCGGATCCGCGGATGCTTTTTATAAAAGCGCTAATATAATCATAATGATTTTCGCCTGTGCGATCATACTGACGCAGTTGATCCTGGACCAGCTGCTCCATTGCTGCGGCGTCGTAGACCTGGTCGCCGTCCCGTTTTTGGGCCGCGTATTCCACAAAGCCGAGCAGCCGCCGGGCGTCCCCCTGGGCTGCCTGGATCAGGACTGTCACAGCTGGAGGATCAAAAGCACCCTGCAAAGACTCCTGCGTGACTGCTCGTTTCAGGATTTGGCCCAACTCCTCATCGGCCAATGGCTGCAACGGGTAGATACGCATGCGCGACAAAAGTGGCGCATTCACCTGATAGGCTGGATTCTCGGTGGTGGCTCCGATTAAAATGATCCAGCCCTTCTCAACCGCCTCCAGCAAGGCATCCTGCTGGGACTTGCTGAAGCGATGGATCTCATCGAGAAAAAGGACAACGCCCTGGCCAAGATTATAGAAATCGCTTTTACCGCGCGCAATCACTTCACGCACTTCTTTCACACCGCTCGATACAGCGGAAAGGCTTACAAAAGGCCGGCCAGACTGAGCGGCCAGCATGCCGGCCAGGCTGGTTTTCCCGCAACCCGGCGGACCGTACAACAACATCGAATGCAGCGCCTGCCCCTCTAGCTGCTGCCGTATACGGCTTTGACCGGCGTATTCCTGCCAGTTGCGAGGCCGCAGGCGGGCGGGCAGCGGACCACGGCCGGCGTCTAGTTCACTAAACAGATTATCCATTTATATCTGGTGTCGTTAGGTCGGCAGGCAGCAGCCAGGCACCGCTGGCTCCCGGGGGCTGCACATCCAGCTTTTGCAAAGGGATTGCGGCCGCCAGATCCGGATCGAGAGCCTGACGCAGCGATTCGGTTACGATGATCTCCCCCGGCCCGGCGGTATCTTCACCCAGCTTGCTGGCTGCGTTGACTTCCGCTCCAAAGACATCCAGGTCGCCGATCTTGAGCATCGGTCCATAGCCCAGACCCACACATAGATGAATTTGATCTTCAGGAGCGTGCGATTGATTGTATTCGCGCAGCACGGACTGCATCTCCTGGGCGCAGACGAGTCCCCGGTCAGCCTTGCGAAACAGGACCAGGAAACTGTCCCCCTCCGTTTTCAAGAGAATGCCGTCATGCTGATCAATAATCGGGATCAGCAAGCGTTGCGACTCATAGATGGTTTGCAAAAAATGAATAATACCATAGCGGGCCACATTCCGTGAGAAGCCGGCCAGGTCAGTAAACATGACGCACCACTCTTCCCCGAACAGATTCCAGATCCGCTCATCTATTGCGGTGCGGTCCGCACCCTCGACCAGCCGGCTGGCGATCAGTTTTTCCAGGCGGTATTCGGACGCCCGGCTTTGAACAAAGCGTTTCAGAGCCATTCCGGGATGATCAGCAGCGTCCGGCTCACGGCAATCTTTTTCCCGCTGCCTGGCAGACAAAATCAGATTAGTGGAGTCGCGCTTTTATCGAGTGCGTTGCCAGACTGCATCAGAAATTTTGCATTACGACATTTTGCTTCTGAAAACAAAAAACACAGCCCCCAGGATGCAAAAACCAGCCCACAGGTAATCCAGTTTAAGCGGTTCTTTCAGGTAAAGGATGGAAAAGGGCACAAAAACGCTTAATGTTATGATTTCTTGCAAAATTTTTAGCTGGCCCACACTAAGCACAGAGTAGCCGATTCGATTCGCCGGAACTTGTAGTAAGTATTCAAACAAAGCTAACCCCCAGCTTGCAAGAGCGGCCAGAATCCAGCTTTTATGGCCCATTTCTTTTAAATGGGCATACCATGCAAATGTCATAAAAACATTACTGCCAATTAACATAACTATTGTTGTAAAAATTGGATTCATATATCCTGGTTTGTTCTACATGCTTCTTAATAATGGCGCGCCTGCAAAACCCTCCATGGTCTTTTCCGGCGCGCGTTTTTTGCGGACATTTGGCCGCCCCGCACTTCCTGTGCCAGCGCTCCTGCTTTTTCCAGGAGCGCCAATAATAAAAAAGGCAATCTCTATCTGCGCAAGCTCTTGCTCAACCAGGTACCAACGCTAAAGGCGGCAATCAGCGGTAAAAGACACTGGTAATATAATAACCCAGAATCAGCACAAACAAAAAGGACTGCACGACTGCCTTGCGTACGGCAATCCCCACTCCGATCGCACCACCGGTAGCAATCAATCCCTGGTAGCAGGCAATTGTAGCGATGGTAATGCCGAAAACAAAGGCCTTGAACTCGCCCACCCAGATGTCTTTCAACCCGCTGGAACTTTTTAATACTTCCTGGATACTGTGATAGTAACGAAAATATTCCACATTCAATTGCGTGTTGGCGACAATACTGCCGCCAATCACACCTAGCAAGGTAGCAAAACTCGAGAGGACCGGCACCATCAGGCTAAAACCAACAATACGCGGCATCACCAGGTAACGCACGGGATCAATCGACATTACTTCCAGGGCATCGATTTCTTCTGATACGCTCATCGTACCGATCTCGGCTGCCATGGCCGAGCCGACGGCTGCCGCCAGGATCAAGGCGGTCATGAACGGCGACATTTCACGCGTTAGCGTAACGACAATCACCTGCCCAATCAGATCCTGTTGACCAAAGTCCTTCAGGGCCAGACCGGTTTGCAGGCTGATAATCATCCCGGTAAAAGAAGCGACTACGCTGACCACGAATATGCTTTTGACTCCGGCCACGTACATCTGGCGCAGCATTTCACGGCGCTTGAACCAGACCCACGGCAGATTCATCCCCGTTTTGAAAAGCAGAATCAATGCGGCGCCGGCGCCCTGCAAAGGCAGTATAACCGGATTTAATAGACTCAATAACAATTTCATGCCGGCGTGCTTGTCCTGATTAGCAGGGAAATCATAGCGGATCAGATGTCAAACCACAATAGTTTGAGGGTGGACCCGGGCTCTTGCAGGGCGTTGCGGGCATGCGGTACATCATGCCGATAGCCCAAGAGGCCGCCCAGGAACTCCACGGACCAATAGTCCGGCGCATGATGATACTCAAATCCGATCAGGAAATGATGCTCTTCGTCCTGATTCCAGTATCGCGAATACAGCCGCCACAAAGTGGCTATATATTGATCACCATTGGCATACACATTCCATTCAAATAGCGACCAAAGCGTGCCCCAGCTGCGTTCGAACTGATCGGAACGCATGGGCCACAAGACCAGACTGCGAAATTCGCGCCGTCCGCTATCATCCTTGATCCAGGCGTACAGCGGCCAAAGCTTGTTATAGTGCTCGTACTGCCGCTCACGCCGGTGATAACGTTCCATATCCCAATAAAAGGGAATCAGAACATGATAATCGGATTCTACCAGAATAGAATTGGTTTTGAGATTCACATACAAGGGAGTAATGAATTCCGCCGATTTGTAGTAGGGACTCGCTTCCCGGCGGGTCTTGTCGTAATCAAATTCCGGACCGGTGCTTTCTTCTGCGGCCAGCTCTTCCTTTTCGAGCGCCGCACCAAAGCGGTAATACCCATAAAAGGGAAAGAGGATGTGCTTGCGAATGGTTGGATCATCGTAGCTGGCATACTGATAAATAAAAAACAATGCATTGAATTCGGCAGCGTTGCGCGTGTCGTCATGTCCCCAGCCAAAAAGGCCGCCCAGAAAAGGAAACCACAGGATCGTATTGGCCGCCATGCTGCCAGAATCCGAGGACTTGCGACCATAGACTGGAAAAAAGAAAAACATACTGCGGGGATCCTTTTTATCGAGGGCCTCGGAACTCCATTGAAAGAAAGGCCATAAGAAAGTCCGGCGGACGTACTTGCCGCGGTGTTCTTTTTTGCTGTACAAGGGCAGTATTCGAAAATCGCTGCGCCGGCCGCCGCCACCCCACATGATCAGCGGCCACAGGATGCTGTGCGCCTTGTAGTTCTTGCCGGACCAGTTCATGTACAGCGGCCAAAGGGTGTAATTGAGTTCGTCCCAGCCGAACTTGGCCTTCATGGTGCCGTAAAACGGGAAAAAACTGTAATAGTCTTCGTCGCTGTCATCACCGCTGCCAATATGAAACAAGGGCGATAAAAAGAGATCCGAGTCTTCTTTGGTATCAGCGTGGTATTTGTCTTCGCCGGTTAAAAAATACAACACACTCCACTTATGCCAATAATTGGTGCCATGACCGTAGTACAACGGATAAAAGGAATGCCGATATTCGTAGGCCTTTTCGGCATTCGTATACTGCCCGTAAAAGGGGTGCCAGATGTACTCCTCCTGACCGGGTGCGCTGGTCGATTCGTATAAAAAAAGAAACTGCCAGTATTCCCGCGGCGTTTGATCCTCCACCCGGGTTGGCATGCGGGCGTTCAGGGTCCCCGGTAATGTCAGCGTCGCCAGACCGGCGCACACAATCAGGCCTGCGCTCCGGCAGCGAAAGTCCGCCAACACTTGCCTGATCAATGGAATCATAATACCGCCGTAGAGTAAGTACCTTTCAGACACTGCGAGAGCTTTCTATTTTCGGACTTGCTGTAAAGCACAAAAGCGGGCCTGTTCTGATTGACACCGCGCTCGGATTCAATTGTCCTGGTTCTGTGCAATTGTCCGAACGTTACGATGATGCTTTAAGCTATGCCGCCGGCCTGCACCGTGAACAGGAACGCAAGGGCAGCGGTGTACCCTACATCAGCCACCTGCTTTCGGTCAGCGCGCTGGTTCTGGAGCACGGTGGTACGGAGGATCAGGCCATTGCGGGCCTTTTGCATGACGCCGCCGAGGACCAGGGCGGCGAGGCTACCCTGGAGCAAATCCGCGTTCGTTTTGGCGACGCAGTGGCCAATATTGTGAGCGACTGCACCGATTCCTGGACGGAACCCAAACCGGCCTGGCGGCAGCGAAAAACCGATTATCTGGCCAGCCTGGCAACCAAGCCGGCGGAGTCCCTGCTAGTGTCTTTGGCGGACAAAACCCATAATGCCCGCGCCATTTTGATGGACCGCCACCAGGTGGGAGAAGCCATCTGGAAGCGCTTCACGGGCGGTAAAGAAGGATCGTTGTGGTACTACCAAAGTTTGGCCGCAATTTTTGAGCGTCAAATGCCTGGAGCGCTCAGTCAGGAATTACAGCGTATCGTGCAGCAGCTGGCCGACTAGCCTGGTTCCGCTATTGGCATCCGGGTTGCTATTTACAGTATTCTTACGAAAGCCGGTCTTTAAATCGCAAAAAAAGACTTCAGGCTTTGGCAAAGTCGACGATACACTAATCAGGAGGCCCTCGCAAGGATGCACCGGTCTCTAAAAAAAGAAAACATTCACATGCACGGAGGCATGCCATGTTACACGACGAATACGAAGACTTCAACACTGAATACACTTCCAGGGTATTTAAAGCCCGCCAGCAGCTGGTCAGCAGTATCGAAAGTCTGACCTTGCTGCCAGACAACAGCCTGGACGCCCGTTCCCTGCTCAACAAGGATCAGATGCAGGTTTTACAATCCATCCGTAAAAAACGACTACAACCCGTTCTGCATCGCTTTATTCCAGATTAATCCGCCAGATTACGCCGGCTGGTAAATTTTAGTTGCCCTCGCTCTGATTGAGTGGGCAGCAATCGATCGGTCAGAAAAGTGTACCGATGAAATCTGGCCGGCCAGTGTGCTTCGGGGGCGTTTGCGGCTGGATTTCGGTGCTCATGATTGTGCTGATCCCCTGGGTGACGGTCGGCACCCAGGAATCATACTTTGATGCCGAACGCCTGTCGCCGCGCAAAGGCGAGCCACAGCGCCCGGAACGCCACACTACTCGACGCGCAGAAAAGCGACCAGTGCAGGCAGAATCTGTCCGCAAACAGGACGCGCAGGTGCCGGCCAAAAAGCCTGATCCTGAACAAAACAAAAACGAGCGAACAGCAGTTGCTACAGAGGACAAGCCCGGTAACCAAAGCACAACGTGGCAGCCCGATCTGGTGATTTATTCGCTGGCGCATGTCAGCCAATCCCGGCTGCCCGATTCGGCCCCCTTTCCGGCGGTCCTGGCGGCTAACCGCACCTGGCTAAGGCCGTCCTTGCAATGGGAGCCTGATTGGGGCTGGAATTTTATGGGTGCCCTTGATCTGGACACTGTATTCAGTAATTATCAGCAGTCCCCGGAATTCGAACACTACTGGTCTGCGCAAGGCTCGAGCTTATGGCTGCCGCTTGCAATCCGGCAGCGGGCGGCCACGTATCAACTGGGGGCCGGCTTTCAGCGCCTGTATGCCGGCTGGCGCGGCCGTCATTTCCAATTCCGCCTGGGTCGTCAGGAACTGGATTGGGGACATAGTCCTTTAATCCGCCCGCTGGATCTTTTTACTCCGACCGGTCCCTTCACAATCAATCCCGAAGATGTGCAGGCAGCCGACCTGCTGCATGCCGAGTGGATTTTCGGCCAGCGACTACAACTGCAATACACCGGCGGTTTCGTTCCAGCGCACTCATCGAGAGCAGCCGGTTCCCCGCGCGCTCAGGATCTAAACTCAATCTGGCGGGCGAGCGGTCAGGCTGGCAAATGGAAATACGCTCTGTTGGGCGGACAGCATACCCGGGACCCAGTGCTGGCCGGCGAACTGACTTACGCGCCCGGTGACTTCGAGCTTTACACCGCCTGGCTGGGCTGGCTTGGGGACGGATCTCGCAATCAGCAATTGGTGAGCCTTGGACTACGCCGCGATCTTTTGCAAAACCTGGAAAGCCGCCTGGAACTGATCGCCAATTCCAGTCCCGATACAAGTAGCAGCGCCCGGGGGAGTTGGGCGCCCGCCAACGCTCAGCCACCTTTGCCCGCTTATCCCTCGGCCCGTGGTGACCAGGCCTATAGTAACGCATCCCCGACAGAGTTCATGAAAGCTCCGCTTTTGGTCCAGCTATTGTTCAACTACCAATGGTCTGATGACCTAAAGAGCGCCTTCCTGTGCATCGGCGATCCGGATGGCAAAACAGTCTTCACCGGATTGAGCCTGACCTGGAATGTATTTGAGCAGAGCACACTACGGGCCGGTATCTGGTATTTTGATGATTTAAACCGCGATGACGCGGGTGAGTACAGCCGCCGGCCTTCATCGCTGTATCTATCCTATGGCTGGCGCTTTTAACGAATTGGAGAGTGGAATGACAGAAATCAATATTGATACCTTGCTCGGCCCGGCCGAAGCGGAGCTGGCAGCGGCCGGAATCGAAAACTATTTTATGGAAAGCCGCTGGCTGCTCGGTGCGGTGCTGCGGATTCACTCCAGTATTCTTTTTGCCCACCCGGATCTGGAAATTACGCCCGCCCGTCAGGAGCAATTTCGGCGCTGGGTGCGCGAACGGGCGGGCGGCAAACCGCTGGCCTACATTACCGGCGACGCTCCTTTCTATGAACTTGATTTTTTTGTGGATCCGGCCGTCCTGATTCCGCGGCCCGAAACGGAGGAGCTGGTGGAGCTATGCCTGGCCCGCATGCCCGATCAGGGACTTCTGCTGGATCTGGGCTGCGGCAGCGGTTGCATTGGCATCAGCCTGGTGCATCAAAAACCGCAGTGGCATCTGCATCTGCTGGATATCTCCGAGGCCGCCCTGATCGTAGCCCGCAAGAATAAGTCCCGTCACCTGGCTGGCAATCCGAATGTCTTTTTTCATCAGGGAGACTTTTTTACAGCCCTGCCGCAGGAATTACAATTTGATATGATCGTATCCAACCCGCCCTACATTCATCCGGATGAAGAGGCGTCACTTGATGCCAGCGTGCTGGATTATGAACCGCACGAGGCCTTGTTCCATCCTGATCCTGTCCGTCTATATGCCGATTTGATTCAGACTGCCGCTACGCGGCTCAGGCCGCAGGGCCACCTGGCAATGGAGCTGGCCCCGCGTTGGTCCGCCGCGGTCCTCGATGCAGCCCGACAGCATTTTGCAGAGGCGCATATTGAAAAAGATATGTCTGATAAGGATCGTATGCTGATTGCCAGGCTGGCTTGAACCCGGCTTTTTTCGCCAACGTGCTGGCAAGCAGACAGCCCGCGCTGGGGGCAGCGGGCATTTGGGGACTACAGAAAATCTCCAAATCGACCGAACACTAGCTAGATAGATCTTGTCAAAGCGAGACCAAGCCATTATGAATCAACGAACACCAAAATCCAGATTTGGGGCCGGTATTTTGTTTACCCTGCTGACCAGTGCTATGTTGTTGCCCCTGCAGTTGCGCGCCGAACGCCAGGTCTATCAGGCCAATCAGTCGATCGGCAAGGTCGTCTCGGAATTGATCGATCGCCTGGGCGCACATCAAAAACGCTTTCAGGTCAAAAAAGTCTACAACCCGGCCCAGGACGGACATGAAGGGATGCTCGTGCGTTTTGAGGGCAGCGGTGCACTGTGCGAATTCTTGTTCTTACAAGATCCAAACAAGGCGAACGAATCCAAATTGCAGGTCTTTGCCCAGAACCAGCGCGATGCCATCGAAATCCACAAAATCCTGACCACAGAGATGCACCTGCGGCTGGCCCATGTAAACGCAACGCAACCAGTTGAACCAGGCAATCCCTGGCCTGTCCGCTTGCAGTAATCTCGCCAGGCTAGAGACCGTGCGCGCAAAATTACATGAAATCATCTTTGAGGCGGACACGGCAACCGGCAAGTGGTTTGATATAGTCCTGATCTGGTCTATTTTGATCAGCGTCAGTTTGGTATTGCTGGAGAGCGTCGAGAGAATCGAGAATCTGTACGGCTCCCAGATTTATGCCGCCGAGTGGTTTTTCACAATACTATTTACGATCGAGTACTGCTTGCGACTCATGGTCGTAAAGCGACCGCTGCGCTACGCGATCAGTTTTTATGGCCTGGTGGACCTGTTGTCGATTGTACCTAGCTACATCACATTCATCCATCCCGATTCCCATTATTTTCTCTTGATCCGCATCTTGCGCGTAATGCGCGTTTTCCGGGTCTTGAAACTGGCGCAGTTTAACAAGGAAGGCCAGGTGTTGTTGAAAGCGCTGCTGCGCAGCCGACACAAGATCATCGTGTTTTTAGGAGCGGTTTTATCCGTCATATTTATCATGGGCGCCACTATGTACGTCATCGAAGGAGCCGAGAACGGCTTTACCAGCATTCCACGCGGCATCTATTGGGCAATTGTGACCATGACCACAGTGGGCTATGGCGACATTGCACCGCAGACGACTCTGGGACAAATTGTGGCCTCCATAGTGATGCTGCTCGGTTATGGAATTTTGGCCGTGCCGACCGGCATTGTCACCGCCGAGCTCAGCCGCGGCAATCTGCAGCCGGCCGGCGTGGCGGATGAAATTTCCACCCAAAGCTGTCCGGGATGCGGCTCGGAAGGCCACAACCCGGATGCCCGTTACTGTCGTTTATGCGGGGATCCATTGTGAATACGCCCCCGGGTCCCCCGGAAGATCGCTTCAAGAACCTGATCCAGCTCTTTCCGGTTCCCCTGGCTTATGTGAATCAGGATGAGCAGTTTGAATTCGTGAATGACCGCTTTACACGTCTGTTCGGCTACACCATCCATGATCTGCCCGATCTGGATACGTGGTGGTCGCGGGCCTACCCCGATGAGCTCTACCGCAATGCAATCCGCTACAACTGGGCCAATTTGATCCGCCAGGCCAGTCGCACCGGTGCCGATATTCAAACCCACAGCTACACGATTACCTGCAAGAATGGCGATCAGAAGATCATTCAAATTTCAGGCATCACGATTGGCAACGATTTTCTGGCCACCTTTGAGGACGTGACCAAACGGCTGCGCGCCGAACAGGCCCTGCGAGAAAGCGAGGAGCGCTTCAGCTTCAGCCTCAAGGCCGGCAAACTGGGTGCCTGGGACTATTACATCCGCGATAATCGTCTGATCTGCGATAACGGCTTCTATTTGATGCTAGGCTACAAACCGGGATCGCAGCGCATCAATATGCAGATCCTGTTTGAAATGATTCACGCCGAAGACCGCGAGCGGGCCCGGGCCGCATTTCAGAAATTTGTGGCCCGCCACAGCGAAGTCTACGACATAGAATACCGCATTCGCAATGCGGCTGGCGAGTACCAGTGGGTGCAATCGCGCGGAGACATTATGGAGCACGACGGCACCGGCAACGCCTTGCGCATTACCGGCGTGCATATCGACATCAATGCCAGCAAGACTGCGGCCGAAAAACTGGCCGCGGCCCTGGGCGAAAAAGAAATCCTGCTCAAAGAGATTCATCACCGGGTCAAAAACAACATGCAGACCATTTCCAGTCTGCTCTACAAACAACGCCAATACTCCGAGGATCCCCAGTTGAAGGAGGTTCTGGATGACAGCATTAACCGGGTCAAGGCCATGGCGCTGATCCATGAGCAAATGTACAGATCTGCCAGCCTGGCGCGCATCAACTTTGTGGACTACATCAAGGAATTCAGTCAGCGCCTGTACCAGGCCTATCGACAGAGCGCCATGCGTGTGGAACTGGTTGTGGAGTCGGATGATGTGCATATGCCGATTGACAAGTCCATTCCCTGCGCTCTGATTTTAAATGAACTGATCACAAATTCGTTGAAATATGCTTTTCCGGATAATCGTCCCGGTAAAATTTGCGTTTATGGCAAGGTGGAAGATGATTTTATAACCTTGACTGTTGAAGATGACGGGATCGGTTTTGAGCCGGATTTTGACCTGACCCAGACTCGCAGCCTGGGTCTCTATCTGGTTTACAATATCGCTGTTCGTCAGCTGCAAGCCAGTCTGGAAATCAATCTCGCCAATCCAACCAGATTCGAGATTACGTTTAAAATTTAGTCAGGCCGGGTATGGACAACAAGATACTCATAGTAGAAGATAATTTTATCGCCTCGGACGAAGTCAACGATCGCTTGACCGCTCTGGGATATACCGCTCTCGACAGCGCTTTCAACGGGGAAGAAGCTATTGCCAAGGCGCGCAGTTTTCGGCCGGACTTAATCCTGATGGACATCAATCTAGGCGAGGGTATCGACGGCATCGAAGCTGCCCAGCACATACAGGCCGAACGCGATACTCCCATCATTTACCTGACAGCCTACGATGACGAAGCCACTCTGGAACGGGCGCGTATTACGGACCCCTATGCCTACATTATCAAGCCCTTTGATGAACGCGAACTACGAATCGCGATCGACATAGCCTTGTGTCGTCATCGGGCTGATCGTCAAATCACGATTGCCAACGAGCAAGCCGATCGCACCTTTCAGGTCCATCAGGACTTGTGCGCGGTCGTATCCCATTTTGTCGAACATCCACTGCGGCACTGCCAGGAAGTTAGTCGCGACATATTGAAAAACCTGGCGAATATGGATCCGGCGCAGATGGAACAGCAATTACATCAAATTGCAAAAACCTCGTCCGTTTTGTTCAAATCGCTTTTGCAAGTGATGGAATGGTCCTGCCAGGCCGACCAGGCAGCCGATATGCCGGCGCGGCAATTCAAGCCGCGTGAGATTCTGGAAGAGACGCTGGCCCTGCTAGAGGAATCCCTCAAATCACAGAACTACAACCTGGAGTTGCATACCGAAATTGGATCCGATCTAGCGCTTGTGTGCGGTATTGATTCCGTGCTATGGAAGACTGTGATCGCCGTCACAATCGTTTATCTGATCAACGCGGTCAAAAGCGCAGGCAGTACCATTAAAATCAACGCTTCTATTCTGGATTCCAGGACCTTCCAAATCTGCCTGCTGCAGCCGGAGGCCGGTGATTTGGCCCGCAATTTGCCCAATTTAAACCAGGCAGCCAAAAGCAAGGATGCCGACCAACTCGATGCCGACTATGATCTAAAAAGCCTGCTTTGGGCCCGGCAAACCGTCATTCAAAACGGCGGATCTATGCAGATGGAAAGCTTGTCTGGCGATGATTGCCGGGTCTGCTACCAAAGCCCGGTCCTTTTAACAAGCAGCTGATGTTACCAGGCTGGCAGCCCATCAGCCGCTAGACTGCATGCAAAGACCGATCGCTGGCGACGGCCGCGAATGGTAGCAATGCTTACATTTTTGCGTAGGAAGTCAGTAAAATAATTCCGCAGGCAATCAGACTAATGCCCAGCAACTGCATCAATACCAGCTTTTCTTTTAGATAAAACAAGGAAAACAGGGTAATAATGAGCACACCGCCCGACATCATGATCGGATAAGCGATGGATAAGTCCAGCTTCTTGAGGGCCTCGATATAAAAAAGCACATTCAGACCAAACATGATGATACCGATTACCAGAAAAGGGTTGGTGGCGTACAACCATAGTTTATCAAAAAGAGTGGCATCCGCACCCAGGGCCTGATTCGCCGTCTCCAGCTGGCTGGACCCCAGCTTCATCAGGATATTGGCGCCCGCATTCAATGAAAGCGCGACTATTAAAAAAATATAACCAACCGACATGCTGACCCTAATTTCCGACAACCAGGCAATTTGTCTACCCTTTCTATTTTCAACAGAATCACCCGGCACCCATACCGACCGCGTCAAGGTTCGCGAACTGCCTCTATGCCGTTCCAAAAAGTCGGCGTCTTAATTCGCTTGCCGTTTGGGACCAGGGTGCAAACATATACTCAGATAAGCGCGACGCAGCACTGATGTCTCCAGGGAGAAGTCTGCCAAAGGACAAACGCTGCGCTTCGAAAAGCAAGTCACCTTTGTTTTCATTGTGAAGGCCGATTTTACTGACAAGGTATATGGTCTGCTCTTTGGCCCAACACGCATGCCAGTCGGGCATACGCGGCTGGTCAGGCTGGTTTTTGGCGTTGCCGCAATCTTCAGTTACATCCCCATCGTTTACTATGCCAGGCACCCCCTGACTGTCGCGCTTTTGTGCCTGCTGCAACCGGTTTATAATATTGGTCTGGATTTTTTCCAGGAAAAAGCCCGCGCCAGATCGGGTTGGCTGCTGGTCATTACCAGTATACGCTTTTGCATTTCATTTATCCAGTACATTGCCATTGCCTGGTTCTCCCAGGATCCGCATAGTTTTTGGTTGATATTACTTGCCCAGGTCATGGGCACCTATCTCGGTTTACGAACGACTTTACTACCCACCCTGTACGGGATTCTCTTTTGGGGCTTGCACTGGTATCTGATCTATGCCTTTGACCTGGCCACCGGGCATCTGGTGGTGGACTTTTTTCAATTCTTGTTTGTTGCCTCCGTAATGGCCTTGATCGCCCGTCACTATCACATCGAGAATGCCAGAGCCCTGGAGGCTAACCGCCTGAAAAGCAGCTTTGTAGCGAATATCAGCCATGAGATCCGAACGCCCCTGCACGGGATTTTGGGCCTGGCCGAGATTTTAGAACAGGGCAAGGTGACCGCCGATCAACGCAATCTTTTGCGCGCCATGAATGAGGCCGGCCAAAGCCTGTTACAACTGGTCAACGATGTGCTGGATTTCTCCAAACTGGAATCCGGAGCGCCTGTGCTGCAAGAGGAGCAATTCGAGATTCGCACGGAAATCGAGAAACTGATCTATTTTTTTCAGCAAGATGTCAATGCCAATCAGCTGCACATCTTCGCCCATTGCACTTCGGCCTGGCGCTTTGCTTTTGGTGATATTCGCCGAATTCGCCAGATTTTGTACAATTTAATCGGTAATGCGATCAAATACACGCTCAAGGGTTTTCTTTTGATAGAGGTGCATGACCACGAACAGGGGCTCAGAATTGCTGTGATTGACTCCGGTCCGGGCATACCCGAATCGAAGCAGGCCAAAATTTTCGATCCCTTTTATCAGGTCGAAAATGTGCGTACCCGGCAGCACGGCGGCACCGGCCTGGGTTTAAGCATTTCCATGCGCCTCGCTGAACTGTTACAATCGCGCCTTGAATACGCAAGCCCCCCGGCCGGCGGTTCCTGCTTTAGTCTGATTTTGCCCTTGCAGGTTTCCGAACCCCTGACTGCAGAACCAGCCCTGGAACTGCGCAAACCCGTGTATGTTGCGACCGAATTTCCAGCCACCACCGAAATCTTGCGGAGCCTGATCGGCGAGCCGGATGCGGCCAGGCTTCGCCATCGTGACGCCCAACTACCGGAGGCAGCCTGCGAGCCAGCCATTCGCATCATTGTGGATTGTCTGCAAAACCAGGACGAACAGGAGCTGAGCGATTGGTTGCAGCAAGTGGACGCGTTGGGAATCCAGATTGAAATACTGGGCTGGGTAACGAGAGGCAATCCCAATCCGCAATGGCTGTCCGGTCTAAACGGCACCAGAAACAACAGCTTCGGCTATCCCGTGAGTTGTCTGGAATGGCGCGCGGCCCTTTCCGAGCAAACAGTCACAACTACCTCCGGTTTGGGTCTGCGGGAGGCTGAGCATAGCCAGTCTCCGGACTGGTCAGTGCAGTGCATCCTGATTGTCGAAGACAATCTGGTCAATCAAATGCTATTGAAACGCATGCTGCTGGAAACCGGTTGCAAAACGGATGTAGCGGTCAATGGTTTAGAGGCTACCCAGGCTTGCGAGCACCAGCGCTACGATATCATTCTGATGGATATTCACATGCCGGTTATGGATGGCCTGGAGGCCACCAAACAGATCCGCTCACAAAGCACTACGCTCGGCAAACCCTTTATCATCGCCATTTCAGCCGACTCCCTGACAGAGACACGCAAGCTAGGCCATGATCTGGGTTTGGATGACTATCTCATCAAACCGGTGAACAAACAAAGCCTCTTCCAGGCCTTGCAGCGCTTTATTACAACGCCAACCGCCGAAGATCGGGATAGCCAGCAGCCATAGCACATTTCATACCAGGACTCAGTATCAATTTAATGAAACGACAAAAGCGCTTTCTTTTGCAGAATCGGCACGATGCGGTCAGGACGGTGCATAAAATGCTTGTTCGCACTGACCCTGCTCGCAGCGCCCTTGTCGTTCAATTGTTGCCGCGGATTTTCAATTTGGCCTCTGTGCTGTCCGCCATGGCGCTGGTAAGTGGTTCGGTATTTCTGCGGATCGTCTCCGCCAGTAGAATCAACTGCGCAAAGGGTGCAGAGTTTGCATAAAGGCCCGCATGTCGGCTGGCAGCTCGGCCTGCAGATTCAGGGCCGTTGCATGTTGCGGGTGCTCAAAAGCCAGGCGATAGCAATGCAGAGCCGAGCGCTGCATGCCCAAAAGCGCGTAGTCCGACTGCTCGCGGCGCTTTTCAATGAGCTTGATGTACAGCTCTTCGTCTACGCCGTACAAGCGGTCCCCGACGACCGGAAAGCCCAGACTGCTCAGGGTGGCCCGTATTTGGTGAATCCGACCGGTATGCAAACGCGCTAGCAGCAGGCTATACTGCTTATTTTCCGTTGGGTGAGTAAAATGCTTAAGAACTGTAAAATCGGTATGAGCCGAACGCCGATACACCCATGAATCGGCCTCCTGGTCCCTGGCTGTAAAATAGATTTTTTTGCGTACGCGAGACTCTTTTTTGCGGCCAATCCAGCCCCTGGCAGTCCTGCTCTTTGGAAAAAGACCCTGCACTAGCACCAGGTACTCTTTGAGCACCTGCTGCGCCAGGAAAAGCTTTTGCATCTCGCGGGCCAGTTCTCGAGTGCGGCTGAATAACACCAGACCGCTGGTTTCGCGATCAATACGGTTAATCAATCTCCATGTAATCGCGGGATAATCCCGCTTTAAGAGACTGGTCAGTGTATTCTGGAAATAAATCCCGGAGGGATGCACCGGCAGGTCGGCCGGTTTCAGGACAGCTAGCAGGTCGTCGGCCGGATCCAATCCGTAAATGATTTGATAATCGCTGTTTACAGGCGGTTCCGGCGGCTTTTCAAAACGAAACAGGATCACCTGGCCAGCTTTGACCCTGCGAGCCGGTTTGACGCGCGCTCCATCCAGCTGGACATCACCAATGCGAATGCGGTCCTGCCACTCTGATCGGGTAAAGCGGACGTAGCGACTGGCCATACAATGATCTAGCCGGTGGCCATCAGCCTCTGGTGGCACCGCGAAGCGGTGTTCAAAAAAATCTGGTGCATCGTTGGGCATAGTCAAATGAAAATCACGATCCACATTGCAATACCAGCAGCACAAGGCAAGTATTGCAGCTTTTTAGATAGATCCGCTGCGCCACACACCATATTGCCTATTTTTTAAACATTAACGCGACGCATTAAAACCAGGCAGCGACAAAATGCTCATTTTTACTCCAACAGCCTTACAGAAACACATACAGAGCCGTTCTAAATCTGATCAATAAACGACCAAAATGTCCAAAGCGACCGGTTCTGCTTAAAATTAACAGAATCCGTGGGATTTTTTTTTGCTTTTACCAGAATCCTGGGCGATGGGTACAAATCATGCAATTGTATCTCCAAGTTTATCGTAGTCACTTGATGTCTAAAATATAGGCAAAGGTGCTACCTGGTGGAGATTGATGGCAGAGAGCCTTGATTTTGATCACCGCAAACTAAAATCTAGGAGAATTCTATATGAAAGCAAAAGTGTGGCTCAGTGCCGTATTGCTTACTCTTTTTGTTTTTAGTCTTGTTCCTTCAACAGTGATGGCTCAGGAAGCAACTGAACCGACTGCCACGGAAACAACTACTAATACAACAGAACCAGCGGCGACCGAAAAGGAGGTGCCAGCGATTGATCAGCATGCCTACGCAATTGACAATATTGTGCTGTTTTTCATGGCTGTGTTGGTCTTCTTTATGCAGGCTGGATTTGCCATGGTAGAGGCTGGACTCAACTCAGCCAAAAACACGGTCAACATTCTATTCAAAAACCTGATCGATATCAGCCTCGGGGTGATCCTCTTCTGGTTAGTGGGCTACGGATTGATGTATCCGGGCGAGGCCTTTGCCGGCGGCTATTTCGGCTTTGCCGGATTCGGAGTCAGTGAAGTTGCTCCCGAGATCGCCGGCGGCAATCTGCATCCCCAGGTTGACTTCCTGTTTCAGGTTGTATTCGCAGCGACTGCGGCAACCATCGTTTCCGGTGCTGTAGCCGGCCGTATGAAATTCAGTGTATATCTGATTTACACAGTCATTCTGACTGGTTTGGTCTACCCGATCAGCGGTATGTGGAAATGGGGCGGCGGCTGGCTGGATGCCATGGGCTTCTATGATTTCGCTGGTTCGCTGGTTGTGCACGCTGTGGGCGGTTTCGCCGGTCTGGCAGGCGCAATCGTACTCGGACCCCGCATAGGTAAATTTGGACCGGACGGCAAGGCACGCGCCTTACCAGGTCATAATTTAACAGTCGCAGCCTTGGGTGTTTTTATCCTGTGGATGGGCTGGTATGGCTTTAACCCCGGCTCTCAACTGGCATTTGCAACTGGTGCGGACCTGAACGCGACAGTATTGATCGCTGTAAATACCACTCTGGCAGCCGGTGCGGGCGCAGTTGCGGCCATGATCGTTACCTGGATCTTCTTTGGCAAACCGGAACTCAGTATGTCCTTGAATGGTGTATTGGCCGGTCTGGTTGCGATCACAGCAAACTGTGACTCTGTTACCAACCCCGAAGCGATAATTATCGGGCTTGTCGGCGGTATTTTAGTTGTGGTCGGTGTGAAGCTGCTGGATATGCTCAAGATCGACGACCCGGTGGGTGCCTGGCCAGTGCACGGCCTGAATGGAATCTGGGGCGGTATTGCCACTGCAATTTTCGGTGGTCACGACTTTGTCGCGCAGCTGACCGGTTCCATCGTAATCCCCATCTGGGCCTTTGTTACAATGTTCATCCTGTTCTATGTATTGAAACTGATCATGGGTGTGCGCGTTTCTCGCGATGAAGAACTGAAAGGTCTCGACATCGGTGAGCATGGTGAAGAAGCCTACTCTGGCTTCGCATTCTATACCGTAGATTAATTAGGGAGGTAATGGTAAGATGAAACTAATTACTGCAGTTATCCAGCCTCATAAACTGGCCGACGTAAAAGATACGCTTGGCAAAGCTGGTGTGGGCAAAATGACCGTTACTAACGCTCTGGGCTGCGGCCAACAACAGGGCTTTAGCGAAGGCTACCGTGGTGTGATCCATGAAGTCAATCTGCTGAAAAAAACTGTAATAGAAATTGCAGTCAACGATGACTATCTGGAAAAAACCATCGAGGCGATTATCAGTGGCGCCAAAACTGGCAATATTGGTGATGGCAAGATTTTTGTGAGCGAATTGAAGGATTGTATCCGCATTCGCACTGGCGAGCGCGGCAAGGAAGCGATTGGTTAAACCAACCGCAACCTGTTTCGCGCAAAACCCCGGTTCGTTAGAACCGGGGTTTTTTATTGCTTGCCGGTTACAGGCCCGATGCGATTGCACAATACGTCATGAAACGGCTCAAGACCCGCTTTGAATACCTGAAGCACAACCTGAATAACATGGCCGAACTGGTCCTGGAGCAGGTGCTGGACCTCAGCGACAGTTTTGAACAGGACAACTATGCCCTGGCAGATGAAATCCTGCATCGGGATGTCAAGATCGATCATTTAGAAAAAGAAAATGATAATATTTCACAGAGTGCCATTCTCGACGCCGTCGCCAGCCGGCAAGCGATGGGTCTGGCCGGCCAGGAGAACGAGCTGCTGTACAAAAATGACCCGCTACGCTTTGCATTGTCTTCGATCCGAATCACCCGTCATTTGGAGCGCATTGGCGACAACGTAGTCAATGCCGCCCATTCGTGGAAGAACCAGGAGATTCCACCCGGCTTCTTTATTGAAAACCGGCACTTTCAATTGATGCTTAGCCGGGTCGTCACCATCGTCGGCATGGCGGTAGAATCGCTGGTTGAAGAAAAAAATCGCTTTTTTGGTTCCATTGAACGCGTCGACGCTGAGCTGGATTTGCATTGCCAAAACGCGTTCAAAGAATTGATCAAAATGAATAGTCAAAACGCCTTGCTGGTGGCTGATATGTATCGCATTATCCTGTCTTTGGAACGGATGGGCGACCTGTCTGTCAATATTGCCGAGGAGCTGGTGCGCCTTTCAACCGGTATCGACCTGCGTCATCGCTCCAAGAGCTTTAAGCCCAATACCTCGTATTTGAACAAGTAGCTGCATTTCTGGGCGGCTGAGCGGCCGCGCCGTAAGCATCCAATCCGGTCTGACGAGCATGGCGCCGGCCTGTGCAGCACGGGCAATGGCCACCGGGTGCCTGAGCGGACCCAGGTTGGCCTTACTTGTTTTCAACGCGGGTAGAGCGGTAGTATAAAATCGCCAGCAAACCAAAAACAAGCGCGGAAATGGTCCCCTGTAACCAGGCTGGAGTGCTGCTAAAAAGCAATAGCGGGCCCTGACTGGCGAATAATGCAATCACAATGCCGGTCAAGGCTTCCCCGGCGATTAAACCGGAACCAAACAAGATGCCGCCATCGGCACTGCGAGCCTTGCGATCGCCCAGATAACGAATCAGACCGCCCACAAAAATCGGCGTCGTCACCGCCATGGGCAGATACAAGCCGACTGCAAAAGGCATCAAATAAAGCCGTACAGAACTACCGCTATGCTTTAGAATAAAATCCAGGGCCAGTAAAACCAGACCGCTAGCCGCGCCGATTAGCAGATAATTCCAGGGCAGACCGCCATCTAGTACACCCTGAGTCAGGGCGGCAAACAGACTGGCCTGTGGGGCTGCCAGCGATCCGGGTGCTCCGGTTCCGATTCCCGGGCCGGCATGCAAAGCACTGAGTATAAAAGCAAACAAGGGGGCCGTTACCAGGACACCGATGACTTCGCCCCATTGCTGCCAGCGTGGAGTAGCACCGACCAATTGGCCGGTTTTTAAATCCTGGGCTATATCTCCGGCTGTAGCAGTCGCGCAGCAGACAATCCCGGCCACTCCAAGTATCACCATTGCTGTCGAGTCACTCTTGATCCCCAGGCCAAGTAATATGGCCGCCACAAGCAAGAGCACACTGATGGTCATGCCCGATACCGGTGAATTGGAAGAGCCAACCAGACCAACGATATAGGCCGCCACAGCAACAAACAGAAAACAAGCCGGCAGCAGAATCAAAATCACCAATATACTCTGGGAGATGTCCTGAATCAGGCTTTCATATAAAATCATAGTGCAGGCAGTTGCGGCCACAAACAGACCCAACAGGGACCAGATTGATAGATCCGGGTTTTCGGCACCGACTGGTCGCCTGTCCGAATCAGCTTTTTGGCCCAGCCAGCTTTGTCTTTGCCCAATGATGCGCACCAGGACTTCGATCAGCGAATAGACCCCCCCGAGAATCATGGCTCCGACACCCATATATCGTACTCTGTCAGACCACAACTCAGCGGCCAGTTGGTAGGGGTCATCGCCGGCTGGCATATCCAAAAAACCGCTCAACGGTAGTAAAAATCCCGAGCCAATGACGCCGCCCAAAAATAAAAGAGAAGCGATCGGCAGGCGCACAATATACCCCACTCCAATCAAAGCCGGGGATGTATCGCTGCTGAAAGCCAGCAACACTTTATCAAAGGGTCGAATGGCGAGCTGGAGTCCGGCGCTCATCAGACCGCTAAAGCTGGCAAAGAATTTGTAGCCGGATCCAATCAGGGCCGCACCCAGGATGCGACGCGCCCCGGCCGCCTGGCCCTCGCCGGCCTGCAACACGCGAGCACAAGCCTGACCCTCCGGGTATTGTAAATGCGGCATACGTTCCATCAGAACTGGCCGCAGCGGGATCATAAAAACGATGCCCAGGATACCGCCACCCAATGCGATGAACGTGGTTGGCCAAAACTCAAAATCCTGCCAGGCCCCGATCAGCACCATGGCCGGCACTGTAAAAATCACGCCGGCCGCCAGGGACTCTCCAGCGGAGGCAATGGACTGCACAATGTTGTTTTCCTGAATCGTACCGCTGCGTAGTAGTCCGCGCAGTATGGCCATGGAGATAACCGCAGCCGGTATCGAAGCCGAGACCGTCATGCCGGCATACAGGCCTAGCCAGGTATTGGCCGCCCCGAGGACAACGGCCAGGATGGATCCAATCAGGACCGCTCGCAGAGTGAATTCAAGACGTGGCATGGCAGATTTTTGCGGCTATTTCCCGGCCGTTGGAGCTGGTCTGATGATTTCAATATAAATATTACGAGCTGTTTGCGGCCGGCCGGGAACGCTATTCTTACCGTGATGCTCGATTTTTTTGGTCCAGCCGCTGGCAGCATAAACCTCCAGTTGGCCGGCATGCCGGGCCGCACCGGTTAGATTTGTCATCAGGATGATGCTGTTTTGCAGTCTTGTTGTAAACACCTGAAATCAATTCAGGGCCCAAATACCCTGTCGACGATTTTTCAATAAAAAACAACCCCCATTTGGTGGCCAAGGTTTACCCAGGAGCTTTTCAATGGCCGCAGTGTACCATGGCTTCCGGTTGGCCGCTAACCATGATCGCCAGCAGCTTGCTTTTGAAATCCGGAGCCAGACGCATGATCGGAGCGGCGTCAAGCATGAAACGGCCAGGCAAGCTAGCTGCCGGGGCCTGGACAGCTCGCAGCATATGATCGGCTCCCCGAATCAATAGCGGCTGATTCCGACATCCGCCGGGGCCCACTTTGGACTGGCGATGCTGCCATAGTTTATAGGTCATGGAATGCTCGGCCAGCAGCCAATAGACCTGATGGGAACGCACTGCGGTCTGCAGCAGGGCGGCTGTGTCCAGCTCAGCAGCTTGTTTAAAAAAATCCGGGTTTTGGGTCAAAAAACCAATCAAGCCTTCAACCGGACCGGATTGCTTTCCCTTATCGGCCGCTGGCTTGCCCGTGAATGGGTCTCTTCTGAAAGCCTTGCTTGTATTGCCAGGCAAGACCATCCGCTGCTCCCACTCCAGCGCTGCTTGATCAACCTCGGCCAGCGGTATTGCACGGCGCAGCATCTGTAGCTGGGCGTCACTAAACCACATTTGCAGATAGCTGCTCTCGGGCAGGCACTCTATTAAAACCAGGCGTTTCACAACCCGGCCAGTCTTTTGACCAGCCAGATGCAAGGCCAGCGCGCAGGCTAAATTGCCATGAGCCACCAGATCCAGGCTGGCAGCCTGGTTGCGGGCGGCGGCCAGTACCGTCTGTTTGAGATCATTGGATAACAACTGCAGATCGAGGGCGCTTTTTAGCGATGCCCTGTTGGATCCCGTCCCGCGCTGGTCGTAGCGCCAACTGCTGAAACCCGCTTGTCCGAGCAAAGCCGCAACACGACGTCCGCTGGCGAAGGACAATCCCCGACTCTGCCAGTTCATGTCGCGGCCCTGTTCAGCGATGAGCACTACAGTTCCAGCCGGAAGTCCAACCTGGTGTAAGGGCTTGAGCTGCACCGTGGGGATCTGTGAACCGTCGGCCGCCGTCAGGGACTCTGACTGGCTTTCAAACGCAAGCGGCGGCTGTGGCCAGCTCTCTGGTAATACTGTGAAATCATTCCAGGTTCGGACAAGCCACCATAAAACCAGCAGCACAATTGGCAGAGCCAGACTGATCCAGATAAAGCGCCGCATCCTAGTTCTGCTTGCGGTCCAGTTTTTCAAATAGCTTGTCCGTCATCTCCGGGAAACAATAGCTAGCCATGTGACTGGAATCGAAAAAATAATCGCACTGCATCGCCCCGTCGTCATTCAGATCCAGCAGCTCAATATGGTGCCGACTACCCATTGCTTTGGTCAGCTCTTTAAACCAGGTGTGCACGCTTCGGTCCGGCTGCGCTTTGAGGCCGCGAGTTTTTAGAATATGGCGTAGATTTGGTCCCACCCGGGTCCAGAGCATGGTGCATTGTAGCTGTTGCTGGTTGCACTCCGCAAGGCTGCGTTCCATAAAGTCTATTTGGCCCTGATCGGGAGTAAAGGGCGAAAGAAAGTCCCGCCAGGTGCCTTCTGCGGAATGCTTCAGGAAATCAGGATCCTGGGGCGGCTTGATTTTGAAATCCAGTTTGACGGAACCGCGCTCGGCCTTCAGGCTGGACTGCTCTTTGGCTAAAAAATAACGAAATTCACGAGCTTCCTTGTGATTGTTCTCTAGCCGATGGGCAATCGTGGCTATTTTGGGACGGTATTGATAGATCCAGAATGTTTTCTTGGCCAGATAATTGGTGATATGATCCGGCCGGTAATTGTAAAAATTACGCGCCACAAAGCCCAGACTGAGACCCTCCAGCATGACCTCGTCCATTGCAATCGAAGGCGTTGCATTCAGGCCTTGCGGCGATACCGCCAGGAAAATATGATCCGGTTTAATGTGTTCTTTGGCGAAGAGTTGCAGGCGGTATAAATAGTAGTCCGCAGTTCCCCCTGGCACCGAGAAATTGAACAGGATTGAGTTGGGATGGGTTTGTTCGATGTATTCATTACTGAATGTGGTGGTGCGCGAATTACCGAACATGACCACAACCCGCTTGCGATCCGGCCGGGCCAGGTATTCCTTTAATTCGTCTTGCAAATCATCCTTGCGAGCATAGCTGACAAACGAAGCGGTGCGTAGAAAAAAATCCGGCAACTGCCAGATAAAGAGCTGCTTATCTACAATAAA
>JAGRNA010000281.1 GCA_020441005.1 Leptospiraceae bacterium | reverse complement strand
ATCGCAAAGTGAATGCGCGGTTCGCCCAGCGGCCGCAGAAGTTGGTGCTCGATTGCATCGAGGCTGGTCAAGCGTCCGTCGAGTCGGACGTTATTCTGCTTCCAGACAGATTCGCCCAAATTGCGGATGCTGGCCGGGATGCCGCCTTTGATTATCAGATCGATGGTCAGTATGTTATAGGCATTGATATAGAAGGCCAGTTTTTCCGAGCGGTTGGACAGCTTTGACACTGGAAATGCGGCAATCATGGCCACTACGTTGCTCCAGCCCGGATTGGCCTTGATCCCGGCATAGTTGACCCGGTTGAGCGGAATGCCGCTAATCTGACCCGGGCGTACGTTTTGGCGTAGTATGGCGTTATACGTGCTCCAGTCAGGTTCGACCGCTTGCAAGCTGCCGGTGTTTAGAGCACCAATTGCAAGCAGGATCAGGATTATCGCCCGAAATTTGAATAAGAGTAGTATTGGCCTGGCACTCATTAGAAAATCAGACGCCTGCCGGCGGTTTCCGTTTCTAAAAAAACGGCTGTGCTGTGTGGCAAGTCGGTTGGCAGTCAATGATGCGAGCAAACAAAAAAAGCCCGCAATCTCTTGCGGGCCTTGCCCTGCTGCGGATCAGATCCGCAACAGTATGTTGTTCCAGTGCTTATTGCTGGGTTTCGATTTCTTCGGCAGCAGCTTCAATCGCTTCCTTACCGCCGGGCAGTCGACCCACAGCCACACAATCACATTCTTTCCAGGCTTCACCGCGCTTGATGTTCTCAATGTCATCGCAGGCGCCGGTTTCCGGATTCAGCGGACAACAGTCATAGATACCAATACCACGCACCTTGCCTTGCAGCTGGGTGATGATCGCCTGGCCGGTAGACTCACCATCAACCACGCCGGAAGCGCTTTCGATGATCGCCCCTTTGATCTTTTCATAAATTTCAGCCGAGGCCTGATCCTTTGCGGCACGACGACAAGTGGATTTCATCATGGCGATACTTTTCGCTGCCACAGCGCGCTGCGAGGCCCGTGCTGTGAACTTCATGTAGAGGTGGTCCTTCTCATCGCTGTCCTGGCAATAGTTGGCCGGCGACAGTCCCTTCAGAGCTTTGGCAGCGTCAGGCGCACAGGCCCAGCCTTCAAAGATCCAGCCGAATTTACCGGTTGAAGTGGCGTCACGTCGGCCGTCATCACCGCTGCCGCAATTTGCGCCTAATACGAGTAGTGCGGAAATCGCCGTTAATACTACCAATCGTTTCATTTTAATAGTCTCCTGAGTTTGCTTGTCAGATTAACAAATTGTGAATACAGTCTGGACTGCCAGTCGGTCTTTCGTCAATCTTTTTCGCTCTTTTTTTTGTCGTTCGCCGGGCAGACTTGTTCGTGTTTTTTTTGGCGGAGTCATCTGTTGCAGCTAACCTGGTCGGGAGCACGCCTTACACAGGGCGCGTGCGAGCTGGTTGTGACCAGAGCCAGGGGTGGGGGTTGCCTGGAACCAGTCACCATCACCGAAACCGGCTTGCTTTGGTTGACAATCAGCCCACCGGAAGCAGCCTATCAGCCAGGTATGCATCAAAGCCGCCAAAAATGCTTGCGAGTACTGAGTTTGCTCCTGTACACCGTCTGGCTGGGCCACTGCGCCGACCGGGAACGGCTGGGCGGCGATTTACTGGCTCTGATGCAAAACGGACAACAGAATCGCCATTTACTGGTGCTGGGCGACTCCCTGACCGAGTATTCGCGCGCTTTTACCCTGCCCGAGCGGCTGGCCGGATCCTGGCAGGTCCACTGGCTGGGGGCACCGAACCGCGATGTGCCCTGGTGGACGCTGCACCTGGATGAGGGTCTGTCCCTGCCCGGGCGTCCATTCGATCTGGTGCTCTTCGTCATGGGTACGAATGACGCCTATAGCTACAGCACAGATCGCTACCTGAGCCAAATGCAGGATTTTCATAGCGCATTGCGATTGCGCAGCAGTGCGGCGGTGATCTATTGTCAGGTTCCGCGCAGCCGCGATGTGGCCCTGCAGCCACGCATCCTGGCCCAGAACGCCGCTTTGCCCGCCTGGTTGCCTGTGGATGCAGCGCCGCTGCTTGATCTGGACACCCCCATGGAGACTGCTGTGAGCGGGCCGGACGCCTTGTATCCGCTGACCGACCCCATTCACCCCAATGCCGCCGGCTATGACGTACTCGGTCGGGCCATGCAAGTCCGTATTCTGGGCGGGGCTTTTTGATTGCCAAGAGTCTGGCCAAAGTCAGGCTGGAAATATGCAGCCCACTCCCGCCAGTGATTTGCAGAATCGACTGGACCGCTTTGAAACATACCTGAAAAAAAGTGATATGAAGATCACCAGGCAACGCATGCAGGTGGCCGAACATATTTTTTGTTCCAGCAATCATTTTACTGTCGAAAGCCTGGCTGATGAACTCAAGCACAAGTACCGGCCGGGGATTTCGCGCGCCACGATCTATCGAATTGTATCTTTGATGGTAGAGGCCGGTATGCTCACCGAGCATAACTTCGGCCAAAATTCACGCCGCTACGAATTTATTCCGGGCCAAAAGCATCATGATCACATCATCTGTCTCGATTGCGGTCGGATCGATGAATTTGTGGATAGTGAAATCGAAAAATTGCAACCTAAAATCGCCAAAAAGCACGGATTCACCCTCGAGGATCACAGCCTCAATTTGTACGGTCGCTGTGTTGAGCTGGCTCGTAAAAACAGGTGTCCCCATCATGACGCGGCTGTTCAGACTCCAGGTGCACAGATGGTGTGAAGGCCGATCGTTTGCAGCTACTCTGACCGGATGAATCCCACAACCCGGGATAGGCACCCGGGGTCAGGGTTGGTCGCTTTCTTATCGGTGCACTCCAAAACATAAAACAGAAGGTCCTTTCCGGGTATGGCCAAAAGAAAGCACAGCACAAGCGCAGACCCTGTCCGGCTGGAAATGCAGCAGCTGGCTGATCAGATCCGCGATCA
>JAGRNA010000280.1 GCA_020441005.1 Leptospiraceae bacterium | reverse complement strand
GCAGGCGCTCGCTCATCCGTTCTGCTCTTTGATGGGTGGACGCAAAGCCGCGCGCCAGGGTGATACTCTGCAGCAAAACAAAACCAGTCACTGCATACTGAATCACCTGGCCAAACAATAGCAGATTGCGGGCATACAAGATATCATTCACGGTGCCGCCAATCAGAATCAGACTGCCCAGCAAGGACAAACCAGCGCCGCTACGCTTCTGTTGCAGGGCATAGATCTGAATCGACAGGGTCAGAACAGCCAGGAGCAAGAGCACGTACTGAAAGCGTAGCATATCAAAACTGAAATGATACGGGTCGCGGACCAGGATAAACAGGACAAAAGGCCAGATCAAGGCTTGCACCAATCCGTGCCACACCGCTTTTTTGCTGGATCCAAACAACTGGATGATAAAGCTGCAAAAAAACAGGGCTCCGAAATAAACGCTCAAATAATCCAGTCGCCGAATTGTGGCAAAGTCCAGTCCCAGCCACTGATGGGCAAAAAACATCTGACCGGTGACATACACCCGACCGCTGATTACGAGGCAAAACAGCCCGAAGAGCAGCGCCGGTTTGTCAGCGGGGCGCGCCAGCCACAGACCGATATGGTAGAGCCCCATGATCAACAGCACGCCGCTGATAAACACGCCAGTCATAATGCTGCTCAGAACGCTCAAAAGAACGACACGCTGTGGGCCAATGATGACGCTGTCGCTAATGCCGCCAGTGCGATGATTAAAATTGGCCACATGAAAGAGCAGCTCCACTGCGTCGCCCGAGCTCTGGTTCTGCTGTGACCCGGTCAACAGGGGCACATAGGCAATGCCATAATGCGGGATGGTAGTAACCGCTGTCGGGCCCGCCTGGCCGGACTCATAGTGCAATATACCATTGACATACAAACGATGGGCGCTGAGCACAGCGCGATACATCAACGCTTGTCTGGCAGAGAAATGCTTCGCCGGCAACTGAATGCGCAGCCGATAACTGCCAATTCCACGGCCATCGGCAAAGGAATGCTTTGCAGTTTTGAGCTGATTCCATTCGGCTGGCAAGCGCACGGGAATCGCTGATTGCCAGGCCGACCGATCAGCTGGATCAACAAACACGCCTGGCAGAAATTGCCATTCACAGTCTAGTTTGTACAGGACCCCGTCCGGCGGCTCCGACGGCGATAGCTCCACCGCTCCACCGGGCAGCGGTCGCCAGGCGCCGTATGCCGGGCCCTGGCAGGCCGTCACCAATAACAACCCCAGGAATATGATGACTCGATTGCCTGGTCCCATGCTGACATTCATTTTCGAAAAACCGTTAAATGGAAGCTCCGGTCCAGATAAAAAAAATATAATCTGTTTTCAATAGATTATTTCTATTAAAATATAAATTGTTGTAATTTAGCTGCCAAATTACCCGGGCTATAGCAGGCTGATGGGGGGTGAGCGACGATCGTGCCAATCCCGATGGAGGGTAACCCGTCCTGGGATCAGTCCCCTGTCGTCTGCTATGCGGATGTTTGAATATGACAGCCCGACAGATGCAAGGCAAATCGGTTATGCGCGGCGATATTGCAGTGCCTGACCGGAGGAACCCGGGCCCGGCGCTAATTCACGATCAATTCAGCATGCAGTGCCCCGGCATCGCGCAGGCTTTCCAGGATCGCGATAATATCCTGGACCGAAGCGCCCATGGCATTCAGCCCCTTGACGATTTCCTGGATACTGGTGCCCTGAAATTCGCTGGAGACCTCCGGCTTCGCCGCCGGATTTTCCAGATCGACATGGATTCCCTGCCGCCGGTCCCTGATTTCACCAGTTACATGCAGTTCCATACCGCCCCGCGAAATCGCAACCGGATCGACGCGCACATCACCGCCCATCACCACTGTGCCGGTGCGCACATTGATCACAACGCGCGCTCTTTGGTCCGGCTCCACTCGTAGCTGTTCCACTTTGGCAATATAACTGACCGGATCGCTATGGGCCGGAATATTTAAAATAATCGAGGAACCATTAATAACCGGTTTGGCATCCGGCAGCGCCTGTTTTAGCATCTGTTCAACCCGATACAAGGTGGAAAAATCAAAGTGAAAGAGCGTGATCCGAATCTTGTGTTGAATCTGATCCGGCTCATCACTTTTAATGACCACATCCGGCTGTAAGCCCTTTTCAACAATCGCGCCATTAATTACCTGGGCCACATTTTGCTTCACACTGGCCGGACTATGGCGACTGGCCTTGCTCATCGAGCTGAGTGGTCCCTGGGCGACGGCATAAATTTGCTTATTACCGGCATACAGCGGCGTCTGCACCAGCACCCCGCCCTCCAGCGAACGCGCATCGCCGATCGAAGAAACAGTGACATTCAGCCGGTCGCCGGGACTGACGAAAGGCGGCAGCTCGGCTGTCACCAGAACCGCAGCCGCGTTCTGGATACTGCGCTTTGATGTGACCAGGGCCTGCTGACCAATATTGCCTAGCAGGTTTTGCACGGTTTGTGACGCCAGGGCCGAACGGGTATCTCCGGTTCCACTGAGGCCAACAACCAGTCCATAGCCGATCAGCTGATTCGTGCGTACACCGCTGATGCGGGCCAGGTTTTTCAGCAACACCCCTTTTTTATTGGCCGCGCTTTGATCGCTATTTTCCGCTTCCGTCGTAACAGCCGTCGTTTCAGTCTGGGCCCGGAGTTGCGGGACGGCAAGACTCGCCAGTGCCAGCAATCCATGGATAACGATCAAGCGGGCCAGGTTACCTGGATTTTTTATTCCCGGTGTAAAAACGGTACCATTCGCCTGGCCGGAAATTCGCCGGGAGCGCAAGCAACTAGCCTGGCTGTGACATACGGGACCCCTCATGGCACCGATCCTTCTCCGAGTGCCCGATTCAAATATTCCAGCAGCAGGCGTTGTTTATCAGCTGCGCTGAGCTCTGCCTGGCCTTGTCCATTTTGATTTGTAAGATCGATAGATTCCCGATTTGCCACCGGAGCGCCGCGTACCTGTATAACCAGATCGGCGACGTTTCCAGACTGGATACTGCGGTTTGGTCCAATGTCACTACGCGCGATGCGGCCGGAGACCTGGATTTGTTGGGCCTGTTTGCCGCTTTCCTGGGCAATAACTTTGGTCCCGCGGAACTGGAGCACATTTTCATTATTACTTTCGATCACTGTAACTGCAATTTGCATTTGCAGCCGTGACTTGCTCTTGAGTTTACTTTTATTTTTCTGCACAACAGAATGATTGGTATCAACCGGAGTAAAAAAATCCGTCAGGGTCTTGTCGGGCACCAATTTGATATCTGCCAGCCGGTCCCGGTGATCTTCGTACTCATATTCAATTTTTACCGGCTCGTCAATCTGCAGTTTTAGAATGCTGCCCGCCGGTAGCGGCACTGACGGACTGTAGGGGTTATGATCCTGCCACAAGCTCTGCGCTGACAAGACCTGACAGTAAAAGAACAAACAAATCAAAATCAGGACATACAATGCAGAGCGCACAAATGCCGGCGCCAGGCGCAGTTGCAAACCGGACCAAAGGTGCGGACCTTGCCAATGATTGCTGCCGGGGATCAAACGAGTCATCTACGGTCCTTCATATACAACCTGGTTTTGATCAGCGATCCGCACCGCCAGGCTCCTGCCCGAACGCCCGCCAGGCAGGACGACCCGGACCTGAATTTGATC
>JAGRNA010000279.1 GCA_020441005.1 Leptospiraceae bacterium | reverse complement strand
GCTCAGTTAACATTGGAACTCTGGAATGTAAGCCAGGTACGCCGGCCGCTGCATGTCTTTGTGCCCCAGGGCAAGGCGCAGATTCGACCCTATGCCAATGAAGGCAATTCGATCCGTTTGAAGGATGCGCTTGTCCACCAAAGTAGCACACTGCCAGTAAAAATTCCCTCGGGTAGTGAATTGGATGGCGCTGCTGCGATAGACTGGAGCCGCATCGAGTGTCAAAAACCGGCGCATTTCAAGTTTGGTTTGCTCGTTTCACAAGGCTTATTACTTAGCACGCATCCGGGACCGGATCTGGATCGCCCTGTTTGCTGGTTGCGGCGCTTTCCAGCCACGCAGGGCCCCTTGCAACACAACGCACAGATTGAAATCTATAATTCTAAAGAAATGGACTATGCGGAGCTGGAAGTGCACGCCCCTTCTAGTGAACTCGCTTTGGGTCAAAAGACCAGCTTTCACCAGGACTGGTTATTTTGGCAGAACTTATGAGCTTATGCCGGTGCAGCGGCATCCGATGCGGTGTGACCGAATGGCACAAGAACCACCAACTTTGTGGCTGGCTGGAGCAAAACTGCTGTCGACATTCCCGCAACAGCGGATCCCGGATCAGTCTATTTACTTTTCAGCTCTTCCAACTGCTTCGTTGTTTCATCGATAGTGTCTTCAATCATGCCAATGCGCTGAATGACCAGCTTTAAGAGCGAGTAGTGAAACACGGGACTGCTGCGCGCTATGCGCATGAACATGCCTTCATCGAGATAGCCCAACTTGGCCGTGCGCGAAACCACCTTGACCGTGGCGGCGCGCGGTTTACGGTTCAGAATCGCCATTTCGCCAAAAAAATCGCCGGGCTGTAAACGATTTAGCACATGCGGCTGTCCATCAATAGATCGGATCACCGCCAGTTCCCCTTCGGCGACAAAGTACATCTTGCCATCGGAGGGTTCATCCTGCTCGAATACGACATCGTCCACCTTGCGGATATCGACAGCCAGGTTGTTCACATACTCAAAAATATTTAATGACATTTATCGACCTCGTCTCTCTTTTTCGTCATCCAGCGCTTCCTTTACACTCTGTAGCTTGTCTTCGGCTGCCAACAGCCGCTTGATAGCGTAGCGCAGCAAATAGAACAGAAATTCCGGACTATGACCGGCCAGCTTTAAAAGGGTGCTGCGATCCATGACTGCCATATGCGCTGATTCGGAGACAACGCGCGCACTAGCCAGGCGGGGCCGATTGTGAATCAGCGCCATTTCGCCAAAAAACTCGCCCGGCTGGATACTGTTTATCTGATGCTCGCCGTCTTCACGCTTTTTGAAGATTCCCACCTCGCCCTTGAATACAAAGTACATCACATCATCGGGCTGGTCGCCTTCATTAAATACGACATGATTGCGTTGAAAGCTGGTGGCGCTTAATTTTCGGACGGCCTCGATGACCTTGGGATTCATAAGACAATTCCAGTTCCTGGTTGTTGTCGGGCAACTAAAAATGATTGCAATTTGACTTGACCGGACCCGGAAGTGCGTGACTGTCTACAGACCGACGCCAGATGAGCTCTACGCGCTTTACAATCCATGCCCCCGGTGTTGATACCGACGCCCTGCATAAACAGATGGAAACGACCCTGGCGGGTCAAAACTGGACCGAATCAGGAATCGAGCGTATATCGGCTCTGGATTTCAGTCCGGTAAATGCGGCCGAGCAATTCGGTTTTGATCCGGCCCTGACCAGCGAACTCTTCGAGCGCCAGTCCGATGTGCCCGATTTGGACAGCCGCAAGTATCGCTTCTTATTCTGGCCTGTGCGCGGGCTGGTGCGGCGCATACTCGAGTATTTAAACCAATGGCTGGATCGCAGCAATCGCCATAAAGTGCAGGCTTTTTATAACGTAGTGTATGAGTTGCTCTACCAAAGACATCGCCTGGCGCAAATGCAGGATTTGACAAATGCCAGCTCCTCCCCTGGCAATCCAGGCATGGTATCCGTTTCGTCAGCCCTGGACAGGCACGCGGCCCTTTTCCAGAGTCGCACTCATAATGCATTGCGTGGTT
>JAGRNA010000050.1 GCA_020441005.1 Leptospiraceae bacterium | reverse complement strand
CAATGGCGGCGCGATTGCGCTCGGTCACCCCCTGGGGGCGTCCGGCAATCGGATCACCCTGAGTCTGGCGCTGGAATTAAAGGAGCGAGATTTACAATGGGGGGTGGCAGCATTGTGTATTGGCGGCGGCCAGGGAATTGCGATTGTACTGGAGAACGCAAAACATGTTTTGTAAAACTCCAATTAGCGCCGGGTGAGGCTTGCCCCGACAGTATAGACCCGGCAGCTTGATTTTACAGATCGAAAAAACAAATGCAGTTCGAGGCAGACACGTGAAAATCAACTTCGTTGCGGGATGCTGGCTCAATCCATCGACTCCGCTCTTTACACCCCGTAGCCATAGCTTTGCACCATGACCCGCATCGCCGGTTTTCTGATTGCCCGTCCGCTACTGACCAATGTCCTTTTGGCGGTGATTCTGCTCTTCGCCGGTGCGTCCTTTTTTAACGTGCGACGTCAAGCCTACCCGCGGGTGGATTTCGGCAAACTGAACATTGTGACCATCTTTCCGGGAGCCTCCCCTGAAGATGTCGAACTTAACGTTACCTTTAAAATAGAAGAAGCCATCCGGGAAGTCGTCGGTGTGGATCATTATATTTCCCGGTCCACCGAAAACGTTTCCTTTGTGCAAGTTGTCATTGATCCCGATGTCGATGACCAGGAAGAAGTCAAAGACCAGATTCGCAGCGCTATTGACCGGGTTTCCGATCTGCCGCCGGAAATAGAAGAGCAGCCCCGCATTGAGGAAATCAAAATGGATCGTCAGCCGGTCTACGAGATTGCGCTGACCATGGCAGAACCGGATGATAAGCTCTTGAATTTTCACGCCCGTCAGCTGAAAAAAAAGCTGCTGGACCTGCGGTCGGTGTCGGTGGTGGACGAGGTGGGCATGCGCGATCGCGAAATCCAAATCCGCCTCAGCCGGCATCGCATGGCCGAGAAACAGATTTCATTCGATGACGTAATCCGGGCGGTTAAATTTAATCGTATTCGGGTTAGCGGCGGCAACCTGGAGTCCTACACTGCGGAAACGGGCATTGTCACGCTTTCTGAATTCGAGAACCCGGCCGACGTAGAGCGCATCATCCTGCGCTCGAACGTGACCGGCAATCACATCCGTATTCGCGACGTTGGTCGGGTGATAGATGATTTTGAGAAACAGAGCTACATTGTGAAATTCCAGGGTCAGCGCGGCGTTTCCCTTTATGTGCAAAAGAAGTGGAACGCGGACGTGATCCAGTCCGTCGATGCCATCCAGGCAGTCATTGCAGAATATAAAGATAATCTGGCTCCAAAGAAAATTCAGTTTCATTCCACCTGGGACGCTTCCATTGAAACCCGAACCATGCTGAGTCTGATGTACGGTAACGCTATTGCCGGCCTGATCCTGGTAGTGGTGACCTTGTTTCTTTTTCTGGATTACCGGATTGCCGTCTGGACTGCAATGGGAATCCCGCTGTCGATTGCCGTCTCGCTGATATTCATTCCGCTGCTGGGTCTCACGTTGAACTCCATCTCGCTGATGGGGTTGATCGTTGTGTTGGGGATGATTGTCGACGATGCCATCATAATTTCAGAAAGTATTTATCGCTTCCTGGAAGAGGGACTGTCGCCGAAAGACGCGGCGCTGAAAGGTTTGGCTAACGTTGTGCGGCCGGTGTTTGGCACGATCATTACCACCATCATCGCATTTTTGCCAATGTATTTTGTGCCCGGCATAGTCGGTGATTTCAGCCGGGAAATCCCGACTATGGTTATCGTGGCTTTGAGTGCATCCTTCCTGGAGGCCACGACGGTGCTACCGGCTCATATTGGCCACGCTCGCCGGAGTAGCGCCGGCCCACGCTTGCAGCCGCCGGGCCAGCGCTTGCTAAACGCTCTGGAGGTCGTTTATGTTCGGATTCTGCGACTGGCTCTGGAGCACCGCTGGCTGACTTCTGCTGCTTTTGCCGGCTTTCTGGTTTTTGGCGGCGCGATCGGCCTTTTGATGACCAACATCAATATGTTTCCCGATGACCAGGCCTACCGGGTGTGGATTCAGGGCGAACTGCCCCAGGGCAGCAATTTGAATTATACCCGCCGGGCGACCGAGAAGCTGGAGGCTGCCATTCAGGCTGTGCCCGATCAGATGGTCTTTGCCTATCGCACCTTTGTGGGCAATGAATATGACCCGGCCACCGACTCGGTCACACAGCTCTCGGATCGATTCATGACCGAAGTGATTCTGACTCCCGCTACCGAGCGCAACAGGAACGCCCATGAAATTAATAATTTGATTAAAAAGAAATTGCTGGAACTGGATCCGCAGCACGAGATTCAGATCAGCTTTTTTGTGATGTCCGGCGGACCGCCGGTCGGCCAGCCTATCGAGATTGAGGTGAGCGGCCAGGACAATCGGCTGCGATCCGGGCTGGTGGACACAATTGCCGACGAGCTGGTCAAAATGGGCGTTGCTGATGTGAAAACAAACAATCGAGCCGGGAAAGCGGAAATCAGACTGTTGCCCAACTATGAAAGTGTTTCCCAGGCCCAGTTGAACGTGGCCACCATTGCCAGTAATATTCGCACAGCCTTTGATGGTACCATTGTAACCTATATGCAGACGCCCGATGAACGGGTTCCCTTTCGGGTCATGTTGGACGATGAATCCACCCAATCCGTGCATCCCTTGCGCGGTCTGTATGTCAGCAACCCCATGGGCAACCAGATACCGCTGGAAAGGCTTGTACGCCAAACCAAAACTGTATCGCCGGTTGCCTATTACCATTATAACGGGTATCGTTCCAACAAGATCACGGCAAATATAGAGGGTAACAAACTGAGCATTGATACCCTCTACAAGCAACTCAAGGAAAAATACGCGAATTTTGAAAAAGATTACCCGGGCTTTAAAATTGACCTGGGTGGCGAGGCTCGCGAGAGCCAGGATTTTCAATACCAGATGTTGATATCCATCGGCGTGGCCATCCTGACCATGTATTTGCTGTTGGTGATTCAGTTTAATTCCTTTTCGCAACCCCTGATGGTAATTCTGGCGATTCCCTTCGGACTGGTGGGCATCCTGCTGGCATTTGGCCTGCAGTTTATGGATATCAGCATGCTGGCCTTGATCGGTATCCTGGGATTCACCGGGGTGGTGGTGAACGATTCATTGATTATGGTGGACTTTATCAACCGCTTGCGGCATGGCCAGGACGCGCCGGATACGGATTATCCAGGCGCGCCAGCAGGCAAGTCATCCTTGATCACCCGGGACCGGGCGGCTTTTCACGATGCGGTCATAGCCGGAGCGCGACTTCGACTGCGGCCGATTGTGCTGACGACTGTCACCACAGTGGTGGGTCTGGTTCCAACCGCCTACGGATTGATTGGCGGTTTTCATCATTTCGTGTCGCCCATGGTGATGGCCATGACCTGGGGTCTGCTCGTGGGTACAAGTTCGGTCCTGATCATCATTCCCGTTTTCTACAGCCTGAATGATTCCATTATTATCGGATTCAGGCGGCTCCAAGGCCGCCTGGGATCACCTTAGCGATGAGTTATTGGTCTAGATAGGCCTTTAGTTGCGATGCCAGTTTGCTGTTGCGCATCTTGAGCAGGGCCTTTTTTTCAATCTGACGGATGCGTTCCTTGGATAACTTGAGCATTCCGCCAATTTTTTGCAGGGAATGGGGTTGCTTGTTGTTAAGACCAAAGCGCAGTTCCAGGATGTAGAGCTCTTTTTTGGTCAACACCTTGAGACAATCCTGTAGCTCATTTTGCAATTCCTTGCTGGTGTAGTAGTAGTCCAGTTCCCGCGCCTCGCTATCCGAGATGCTGTCCAGCAGACTGCCTTCCTCGGCATTGGCCACCGGGGCATCCAGACTGATTTGCTCGCGGCTGATTTGCAACAGGTGCGAGGCCTCGTTTAGCTTGACATTGGCCAGATCAGCCATTTCAGCGATCGTTACCTCGCTTTCGCCACCATTGTTTGCCAGCCAGTTTTCGGCTGATTTCAGGCGTTTCAATTCCGCGCTACGGTTCAGCGGGATCCGGATGGCATGCGCTTTTTGTTGGATAGCGTACAAAATCGATTGTTTGATCCACCAGACGGCGTAGGAGATGAAATGATAGCCCATTTCCGGATTGAACCGCTCGGCCGCCTTGATCAGTCCCAGATTGCCCTCATTAATTAGATCCATCTGATTCAGACCACTGACCTTGTACTTGCTGGCAATGGAGACAACGAACCGCAGGTTGGCCTGTACCAGTCGATCCCGTGCAGGCTGATCGCCCTGATAGGCCTGCGTGGCCAATTCCTTTTCCTCTTCGCGACTCAGCATCGGGATCTTGTGGATTTCATTGGTGTAATTTGTATACAGATTATATTCAGTGGCTGTGTTGGCGGACATTAGTAATTCTCCCGTTCTGTTTCGATGTGCATTTTAGAATGATTCTAAATAAAGAATTCGCCGTGTTTTGCGTCAACATTTTTTTTGAAAAAAATGCAAAAAGTAAGGGGGGCAGGGTGGGACCGTTTTGGCCGATAATGAAATGGTGCTTGCCAAAAAGCCGGTGATACCTCTTCTGTGAAACAGAGAGCTTGCCCGTCTACAACACCAGCTCGACAAATTCTGATCTATGACAGAAAACACAGACTATGTGAAAGTCACCGAGAACTATTTGCAGTTCAAGAATGCGCGCCTGTTAAAGGATTTTGTCAGTCGCTACACCCCGGGGGGTGAGTCCTTCGAGTTCGAATTTCTGGAGCCGGTCAAGGCTGGCGGAAACGAGGTTTATATACCAGCCGGAGCGCTGGTTAACCCGGGCCGGCTGGAGCATCTGGATCAGTATGATGGCAATAATGAGTACTACCGCATCAAGAACTCGGAGAATACCCTGGTCTTTTATGTGCGTCATTTGCGCAAACAGTTTGCGCGCCTGTTGAAGCAAAGGGAAAATGACTTCCTGATGACCCTGTTTGAGGGGATTTCGGGCAACTCGATCGGCGGCATCATAACCCACGCCTTGTATGACAAGCGCCGCCTGAATAGCTCCAGTTTGACCTTATGGCTGTTACGCATTTTCGAACAGGATCAGGAGTTGTTTGAGTATCTGGCGCTGACCGGACTATACGCCCTCGGAACGGCGTACGCCATTCATCGCCGCCATAGTTATCTGTACCGGGATTCCTTTCAAATGGGTCTGGTGGTCGACATGAACGCCCGCCAGGAAAAGCTGCTCAATGAGTCGCTCTTTAATCGCAGTCCCGATTTCCAGCGCCAGTTTACGGAACAGGCCGCCGACGCGGGCCAACGTTTGGGTTTGACACGGGAGGCCGTACAAGCCATTCGCTCGCATCTCAATGAAAACGAGATTTATACGGACGAAACGCCGGCAACCAGCAATCTGTCGCTTTTTGACGAACCGGAACCGGTTTCAGAAAACAAGGCCGCGGAGGAGGAAAGCGCACTACTCGAACGCGATTTGCTGGCTACCATGCGCGTAGCGCGTTATTTCGTCGAATCCGAAAAATCCAGCAAGGATCTGGCGCAGCGTTTTCAGAGTATTGTCGGCGGATTGGCCTATTTGAGCGAGAAAAAGCTTTTGCCGACTGCGATTGCCAAGCCCATCCTGCGGCGCTGTCACAAATACAAAAGTCTGATTATCAAGATGACCAGGATTGCTCAGCTGGAGGAAGCCTGTTTGGTGGGCGACTCTACTTCTGCCTGGGCCTATCCCAAGCCGGACGCAACCCAGGTGTTATGCCTGAATCATCATACCGAGTGCGCCAATTTCCTGAGCGGTCGGCCCATTTTCGTGGTTGGTCTGAGCGAAGCGAATCTACAGCGCTTTGCCCGACCCGGTGAATATAATAAGTGCAAGCTGGCGGAAAAGCTGCCGCGTTAAATCCATGCTGACAAGCGCGGACGGGCTTTGTTTTTGGTTGCGTGCAAGGCGCAATCCAAATCATCTCCATCCCGAGCTGCGTTGCTCCTTGCCGGAATGCTGCAATGCATGCTAAAGTGCGCGGAAAAATGCGCCTTTGGCTATCTGCCTTGATCCTGCTGTGGGGCATCGGTGTGGTTCGTCCTTTGAGGGCCGAGGGTCCGGAAAAAAACTCGCCGGCCGGCGATTCCGAATGTTGGACTCAAATAGAAATACAGGAGGCTTTTATCTCCCGCGAAACGCATCGGGTCTGGCGGGATGTATTCAGCGAGGCGGAATTCGGGTGGGTGTTGCAGTATGGTCCGGCCAGGGAGCGCATGGGGCGTATTAGCCTGTATGGCAGTCTTTTTTTCCCGGAATGCCGCCTTGAAGGTGCCTTCGAGCGGCCTGATCAGCTCCAACTGACTCTGATTGAACGCGATGTCTTTCGGGATGACCGGGTTGCCAGCCAGAACCTGAAACCTGGGCAGGCAAGGGTCGACTTTAATCAAAAACGGGACTGGGCCCGGCTAAGCTGGCAGCGTTTTCTGCCCAATCTGCATAGCGGTAGGGACGCTACCCCCACGGGGGCCCAGGTGGTCCGGGATCAATACAACGGATCCGTAGATTTTTTGGCTCAGGATGCAACAGATTATCTGCATAGCGGATTTACAGAGAACACCTGGTTTTTATACCAGCCCTTGCCTGGCATCCGCTGGCAAATTTCAGGGGATCAAACGCAAAGCTGGCCCCTGCAAAATGAGGCCGCTCATTCCCGTTTTGTATTGTTACAGGGGCGATCCATTCAAGTGCGCTTGCAAGCGCCACCCGGAACGGGTCGCAAGCAGTATCAAATCCGGGCCTTGTCCTCCCGCTCACCGGTCGATGTGTACACAGCCGCCGTCCAGTTGGCCGCCGGCCTGCGCCATTATCACGAACTGCGACAGCTCTGCGCGGTATTACAGTCTTACAGCGCAAGCCAGCCACAGGCGGACGTGCAAGCGGATTTTGCCACCTTTGCTTACCAGCGATTGCAGCTACAGGATCAAAAACGGACTCCTTTGCCGGTCGATAGCAGTCGAGTGCTTTTGGCTTTGGCGCTCTATGAATCGCCAAAGGAGACCCACCGGAGCTTTGTGCAGCAGCGCTTCCATACCGAAAGCGAGTCGTATCGTGATCTGCTCGAATCGATACACAAGAAAAGTCTGGAAAAAACAACACCGGACTCTAAAACCAGTCAAATGGACGATCCCGGAATTCTCAGCAGTCGTGTTGTTGATCTAGGCAGCAGATTTTCTGATTCGTTAGCAGTTGAGGACAGACAAAATGGATATTAGCGGCCATGTCAAGATCCGGCAGTGTAGCAAAGACGAGATGATCTTTGCAGCCCGCGAAAAATCTGACGGGTTGATGTATTTTGTCATTGACGGGCAGCTGGGATTCTTTCGGACGCGGAATCAAATCGAATTCTTGATTAACCAGGCCCAGAAAAATGATTTTTTTGGCGAGATGGCCCTTCTGGCCGGCACAACGCGGGCGACTACGGTCAGAGTCCTCTCGGATACTGCACGGCTGGGACAAATTGATGAAGATGCATTTCATGAATTGTGCCGCTACAACTCGGCCTTTGTCTGGAAGCTGCTGCAGAGTATTATCGAGCGCATGGGCAATGCGGAAGGAAAAATCAGCCGTCTGCATGCGCAGTTAAATGATCTGGATTTGAATACGGAGGCGAATCGCCTGCCAGCTAAAGACATCATACTGCAGAGTATCAAGGTCACCGAGTTTGTGCACAGCGTTCCGGTCCGCACCGCCTTGCGCGGGGAAAAAGTGATTGAAGAAGGCCAGCCCGGTGACGGCTGCATGTTTTTTGTGATCAGCGGTGATCTGGCTGTTCTAACCGGAGAAATACCGGACGAGGAGGTGCGCACTATCGGCAAGGG